>JAZOBI010000108.1:0-31901 GCA_045595885.1 Faecousia sp.
GCCTTTCGAGTCCATTCCTGTACCAAAAAAGAGGACGCCTACAGGCGTCCTCTTTTTTGGTGCGAGAGATGGGACTCGAACCCACACGGCGTAACCACACGCACCTCAAACGTGCTTGTCTACCATTCCAACACTCTCGCAGAGCGTACCCAAGTATTATATCCCCGGAAGTTCAATTTGTCAATATCTTTTTCGTCCAATCTGGCAGAATATGCGTTATAGAGGAAAAAGTTGACAAAATACGACTTGCTTTGTATAATGACCAGAGTGTGAAAGGAGGTGCCCGAATTGCCTAATTGCAGAAAACTGCTGATTCGATGCCTTTCCCTGTTGATTTGTCTGCTGATAACAATATCCTGTTTCAGTTTTACCGGCAACTGTGTTACATACGAAACCTCCACCAGCTATACTTCGGGTGTCTACTATGACCGGCTATCTGATATTACCCTCACCGGCAATCCCCGTGTAGACCTTATCAACGTTGCTCTGACACAGTATGGATATGCCGAAAGTAACAGCAACCGGGATCTTTCCGGCATGAAAGAAGGAATCAACAACTATACGGAGTATGGCTCCTGGTATGGTGTTCAGAATATGTGGTGCGCCATGTTTGTATCCTGGTGTGCCGATCTGGCCGGCATCTCCGGTAAAGTAATTCCCTCTCACTCCTTTACGCCCACCGGGTTGCAATGGTTCATCAACCGTGGATTGGCCTACAAGCGCTCCGCAGTAGAAGCAGGTGAATACTGTCCTCAACCCGGCGATATCGTTTATTTCCGATCCGAGCGCAATAACAATATCGCCAACCATGTTGGAATCGTATTGGGCTATTTTGATGGGTTTGTTTATACCGTGGAAGGAAATGTAAATTACGACCCCGATTGTACAGACGG
Organism: Faecousia sp.; assembly: GCA_045595885.1. Classification (GTDB taxonomy): domain Bacteria; phylum Bacillota; class Clostridia; order Oscillospirales; family Oscillospiraceae; genus Faecousia. The sequence goes on from JAZOBI010000108.1 coordinate 894, forward strand.
CGGTCAGGTTTTGGTACGAAGCCGTCATATCTCCGATCCCATCTTCTGTTATTTCTGCTGCCCAAACTACAGCAGCGATGAAACCCATGAAATCGGATCCTTTTTCCCGGATACGGAGTATCGCCCGCAGCCGGAAGCAACCAATCTGAGTCTTGAAATACCGGAAGAAGAAACCATTGACACTCCCGAAAGCGCCTCCCCCGCTGACAGGCCCCAATTCAGCTTCATCCCCTGATATAATACAGCAGGCTACGATTGTAGCCTGCTGTTTCTTTCTCAAAGGGTCTCGCCCAAAATGGATTTTGTCGCATAAGCATTCAGGCTCATATCGGCCACATTTCCGGCCAAATATTCAAAATATGCCTGAGAGCCGATCATGGCAGCATTATCGCCGCAAAGCTTCAGAGGGGGCAAATAGACTGTGGCGCCCAACTTTTCCGCAATCGCCGTAATATCACGACGAATCCTGGAATTGGCCGCCACGCCGCCGGCTACGGCGACATTTTTACATCCGGTTTCCCGGATGGCACGTTCAACCCGAGGCGTCAGCGTGTCACTGACGGCCGCACAGAAGGCGGCACACAGGCTGGGCACATCCAGCTCTTCGCCAATCTGTTGGGAATGGTGGATCAAATTCAGCGCGGCAGTTTTCAAGCCGGAAAAACTCATGTTGTATGGATTTTCACCGGGCTTGCTTCGGGGCAAATCATATTTCCGTTCATCACCCTGCTGCGCCATCTTATCCAGCGCGGAACCACCGGGATACGGCATACCCAACACACGGCCAACTTTGTCAAAACACTCGCCTGCCGCGTCATCCAGTGTGCCACCCAAAATTTCCATGTCCGTATAGTCTTTTACGTGAACCATCATAGTGTGACCGCCGGAAGCCACGAGGCACAAAAATGGTGGTTTCAGTTCCGGATAGGCAATGTAATTGGCCGCAATATGTCCCCGAATATGGTGAACGGGAACTAATGGTTTCCCCATAGCCATGGCTGCAGCCTTGGCAAAATTCACGCCAACCAGCACCGCACCAATGAGTCCCGGCGCATAGGTTACCGCCACCGCGTCAATATCATCACGGCACAAGCCGGTTTTCTCCAGAGCCCGGTCAGCCAAACCGTAAATGGCCTCAATATGCTTTCTCGATGCGATTTCCGGAACTATGCCGCCATATTCCCGGTGCAGCGCCACTTGGGAGGCAATACAATCGCAAAGCACTTCCCTGCCATCCTTCACGATGGCAACCGCGGTTTCATCACAGGAAGATTCAATCGCTAAAATGTTCATGATTTCACTCCTTTTCAGGTAAAATCCGAATTTTCATCATTGGTAAGATTGCCATCACCCCAGATAGGAATAACCTCACCCAAATATGTAGGCTCCGGTTTCAGCAAGCAGACAGCAAAATCCTTTACACGGGCAAGCACCTCCCGCAGATCCCGTACAATCTGTCCGGAATAGCCGCGGTAATCAGACGAAACGCCATATGCTTCCATACCCAGGCTTTCCGCAATATAAATTGCGCGGTACAAATGATACCCCTGGGTGACAATCACGATTTTTTTCGCCTGAAATACTTCCTTAGCCCGATACATACTCTCATAGGTGGAAAAGCCTGCGTGATCCATGAAAACATCACTGGGATCCACCCCGGAATCCACCGCGATGTTCTTCATCACATTTACTTCATCGTATTCCTCCCTGCCGTGATCTCCGGTCATCAAAAGCTTTGGGGCCGCGCCTGCCTGATACAGTTCCAGTCCCCGCTTCAGCCGATCCTCCAGCATATGACTGGGTCTTCCGTCATCCCATACGCCGCAGCCCAGCACCAGGATGCAATCCACATCCCCAATCTGTGTTGCCTCCGCCACAGTAAGAATACGTTCTTCCGCCACGGTCTTGACATAAGCATCGATTCCAAGGACGGCAACCGAAGACAAAACCGCCAAACTAATAAAAATAGAGATCGCAAAAAATAGAATTCTCTTTGTCTTCATAAAATCATCAATCAATTACAGGTTTTTTCGTAAAATCAGCGCGTCCTCCCTGGGATTTCGGTAATAGTTGGGCCGTTTCCCTACTTGGGCAAAGCCCAGCTTTTCATAAAGCCCGATGGCAGAATCATTGGAAGCCCGAACTTCCAGGGAAAGGCAGGTATTTCCTGCCTTTTTCAGTTCCCTGCAAAGCCCGGAAACCAAAGCTTCTCCAATGCCACCACGGCGATAATCCGGATGTACCGCCACATTCATCATATCCGATTCCGGAAAGACCGTCTGCGAACCGATATAGCCCACAACACGCCCATCGCACTCTGCCACCAGCCAATAGGCCAACGCATTATCCAATTCCCCGGCAATGCTGCGTTCACTCCAAGGGTCGGAAAAACAGATTTTTTCCAACTGCGCAACCTGAGGTACGTGCCGCGCTTCCATTTCCATAATGATCATCATTTCGCATCATACCAGCTTTCGCCGAATTTTGCCTCTGCCTGCAGCGGCAGGGACAGATTGGCCACCGCCTGCATTTCCCGGCTGACAAGCTGAGCAACAGAGTGCGCCATCTCTTTGGGACATTCCACAATCAATTCGTCGTGGACCTGCAGCAATAGTTCCGCCTCCGGGAAATTCGCGTTTAAGGCATTCTCCACACGGATCATAGCCAGCTTGATCAGATCGGCCGCCGTACCCTGAATAGGTGTATTCAGCGCAATTCTCTCAGCTCCGCTGCGAATATTGAAATTACTGGCGCTCAGTTCCGGAATATACCGCTTGCGGCCATACATGGTAGCAGTATAGCCCTTTTGACGGGCATCCTCCACCACCCGTTTCATATATTCCCGCACACCGCTGTAATGGGCAAGATAGCTGTCAATATATTCTTTGGCTTCCCAACGGGAAACACCAATATCTTCCGCCAGAGAGAACTCGGAAATGCCATAAACAATACCGAAATTAACAGCTTTGGCATGACGGCGTTGTAAGGGTGTCACCTGCTCAGCAGACACACCAAACACCTGCGCCGCGGTAACAGTATGCACATCCATTCCATTGATAAATGCTTCCTGCATGACCTTATCACCGGCAATATGGGCAAGGACCCGCAGCTCAATTTGGCTGTAATCGGCATCCACCAACACACAGCCCGGCTTCGGAATAAACATTTTCCGAATTTCCGCGCCCAAATCGGTACGAACGGGAATGTTCTGCAGATTTGGTTCCGTAGAAGAAAGCCGCCCCGTAGCCGTCACCAGATTTTGGAACGTAGTGCGAATCCGGCCGTCATCACAAATCACAGCCAACAAACCATCGGCATAAGTGGATTTCAGCTTGGTAAGCATCCGGTAGTCCATAATGGCCGGAATAATGGGATGCTTGCTCTTCAGCTTTTCCAACACTTCCGCATTGGTGGAATAGCCGGTTTTCGTCTTCTTAACCGGAGGCAAACCCAGTTTATCAAACAGCAATTCCCCAAGCTGCTTGGTGGAATTGATGTTAAACTTCTCTTCAGAATAGGAATAGATGATTTCCTCACATTGCGCAATCCGCCGGGAAAGCATCTCACCGAACTGACCCAATTGTTCTTTGTCAATGGCAATACCCCGGTTTTCCATGCGGTACAGCACGGAGCAAAGGGGCAATTCCATATCAAAATATAGTTTTTCCATGCCGTTGGCAGAAAGTTCTTCCAGCAAAACAGGACGCAAATGCCACATAGCCTCCGCACAGCCAGCCGCATCCCCGTCATCCACGGAAATTCCCAGGAAATTGGTAGCCAGCTTGGAAACAGGATACTCCGATTGGCTGGGGTTCAAATCATAGGCCGCCAACGCGGTGTCAAAGGCGCAGCTTCCATATCCAATGCCCATTTCATCCAGAAGATGCATAACGCTTTTACAATCATGGAAAATCAGTTGATTTCCAAAGGAAATACCCATCTGCGCCTCCATGGGAGTCAGCGTATATACGCCCTTTTCCCAGGCAATTCCCATGCTCCCATCGGCAGCCAGATACACAGCGCACTGCTCCGGCTTTTCCGGCAACTGTTCCACCCTGGGAAGGCGGACAAACTTTTTTTCCTGCAACTTGGGTGCTTCCGCCGCCGCGCCGTGAAGACCGTACTTGTCGATCAGCCGCACAAATTCAAGCCGTTGGAACAATGCGTAAAGCACGGGCTTATTGTAGGGCTTGATCACAGCATCCCTTGGTTCAAAATCAATAGGCGCTTCCGGCACGATCGTCGCCAGCTCATAGGAAAGATAGGCATTTTCCCTGTCATTTTCCAGTTTTTCCCGTAATTTCGGCTTAATAGACGGATCATCTATATTTTGATAAACCCCATCCAGACTGCCGAATTTTAACAGCAAATCTGTTGCCGTCTTTGGCCCCACGCCGGCAACACCGGGAATATTGTCGGAAGAATCACCCATCAGCGCCTTCAAATCAATCAATTTTTTGGGCTTGAAGCCATACTCCTGGACAAATCTCTCTTCCGTATACAGCGTCGCCGTGGTCTGTCCGGGCTTGGAGATCACCAGCTTCACATGGACATTTTCATCGATCAGCTGCAAACTGTCCCGATCTCCGGTGACGATCACACATTCCCATTCATTATTGGAACAAATACGACCTACCGTACCAATCACATCATCCGCTTCCCAACCCTGGCAGGCATAAATGGGAATGTTCATCGCAGACAGTACTTCTTTCATCACCGGCATCTGCATAGCCAGTTCCTCCGGCATGCCGTGCCGGGTAGCTTTGTAGCCTTCATAACGCAGGTGACGGAAAGTGGGACCATGGAGATCAAAGGCAACGCATACCGCGTCCGGTTGCTCCTCCTTCTCCATCTTCTCCAGGATATTCAAAAAGCCATATATGGCATGGGTATAAAGCCCCTCCCGGTTGGTAAGGGGCTTAACACCAAAATAGGCACGATTTATGACAGAATTACCGTCTAAAATCAAAAGTTTCATACTTTTCTCCACTTAGTGCCCTGGGGTGTATCAATGATTTCAATACCGCGGGCCTTCAGTTCATCACGGATCCGGTCGGCTTCCGCCCAGTTTTTTGCCTTTTTGGCTTCTGTACGGGCAGCCACCAGCGCGTCGATCTCCGGGTCAGCAGAGGCAGCTTCCTCCTCTGCCTTTTTCTTATTCAGCGATTCAGCGGCAGAAAGCAGATTCAGGCTCAGTACCTGGTCAAAGTCCGCCACCAGCGCCAGCTTTGTTGCGTCATTTACCTTCGCCTTCAGTACATCGTACAGAGCGGTCACAGCCACAGAGGTGTTCAGGTCGCCGTTGAGCGCGCCCTCAAAACGGGCCTTCAGTTGCGCAAATCCTTCCTGTTCCACTTCACCATCCTGCTTTAGCGCGGCAATCTTGGCAATCAGCTTGTCATACGCCTGAACAGCATTGTCCAGATTTTCCCAGGAGAACACCAAGTTACGGCGATAATGGCTCTGCAGGCAGAACAGACGGTAGGCCATGGGATCATATCCCTTGCTTTCCAGCAGGCTGACAGTAAGGAACTCGCCCTTGGACTTACTCATCTTGCCGGTGTCAGTATTCAGATGGTGGACATGGAACCAGTAGTTGCACCACTTATGGCCCAGAAAGCTTTCACTCTGGGCAATCTCATTGGTGTGATGGGGGAAAGCGTTGTCAATGCCGCCGGCATGAATATCCAGATCCTCACCCAGATGCTTCATGGAGATGCAGGAACATTCAATATGCCAGCCGGGATAGCCTACGCCCCAGGGAGAGTCCCACTTCAGGGCCTGATCTTCAAACTTACTCTTGGTAAACCACAGGACGAAGTCATTCTTGTTCTTCTTATTGGTATCCTCTTCCACGCCTTCCCGGACGCCTGTGGCCAGGTCTTCCTCATCGTGATCGTTAAAGACATAGTACTTTTCCAGCGTGGATGTGTCAAAATATACATTGCCACCCACAAAATATGCCTTATTCTGATCAAGGAGGGTCTGCACCATGTGGATATACTCGTCAATACAGTTGGTGGCAGGCTCCACAACATCCGGCCACTTGATATTCAGCTTTTCACAGTCGGACCGGAATGCTTCCGTGTAATAACGGGCGATATCCATAACGGTCTTATTCTCCCGTTTGGCGCCCTTGACCATCTTGTCCTCACCGGTGTCAGCATCAGACGCGAGATGACCCACATCGGTAATGTTCATAACACGCTTCACATTATATCCCACATATCGCAGGGCCTTCTCCAGTACGTCCTCCATAATGTAGGTACGCAGATTGCCGATATGGGCATAGTGATACACCGTAGGACCACAGGTATACATTTTCACCAGATCGGGATTGTTGGGAACAAACAGCTCTTTTTTATGGGACAAAGAATTATACAAATACATAAAGATTCCTCCAAATGTTATTTTCTGTTATTTTCAGGCTTTCGCCGTATGCACAAAAGAACGATGAAATAGAGCCAGCCAATCACCGGCAGAAGAAGCCACAGATACACTTTGGGTGAATATCCCGCGTCCCGCAATCGCAGCCGGGTATTGCGGCCAATGGGAATACACCACAGCACAGCAATTCCCAACGACACCCATTCGCAAATATCACTCAACCGTTCCGTGGAAACATCCAACGCAACCGACAGAATGATCACCATGATGATCACAGCGCAAAGATAACCGATCAGTTTCAGAAAACAATCCACCCAAAATTGACTTACGGACATGGTTTCCTTCATATTCAGTTTTCGCATCAGTTGGCGTTGGTTCATAAATACTCCTTCGCAAAAAAACCGCCCCTTGCACATACCGTACAAGAGGCGGGTAAAAAACTCGCGGTTCCACTCTTATTTATCACTTTTTATGCAATTATACGCTCCCGGACGCACCTTCACGGCACTCCCCTGTTGGGGCTTGCAGCCAATGACCCCAACTCTCTGATGGTTCGTTTCCGTTACTCTTTCCGATCCACGCGATTTTATTTATTTTACCACGATAAAGGGGCCTTTGTCAAGCATCTAAGCCCATAACTTCCCTGCGGTAACGGGCAATTCCCTTTTCCAGCAAGTCCATAGCGCGGGTCAGATCCTCCAGGCACAGCACATAGGCAATACGAACCTCATTGACGCCCTTGCCGGGTGTTTCGTAGAAAGGACCACCGGGCGCAAACATCACCGTATCACCGTTATCGTCGAAATGGGTCAGCAACCAGTTCTGGAACTTGTGGGTGTCATCCACCGGCAGTGCCGCCATGATATAGAAAGCGCCCTCGGGCTTCTGTACCAGCACACCATCAATACCCTTCAACCGATTGTACACCAGATCACGACGGCGGATATATTCTGCCCTGTTCTCCGCGTAATACTCCTCAGAAACCGAATACAACGCTGCAGCACCCACCTGATCCATGGTGGCCACCGCCAAACGGGACTGACAGAACTTCAGAAGCGCCGCCTGCAATTCCTTGTTCTTGGTCACCACACAGCCAACTCTGGCGCCACAGGTGCTGAACTGCTTGGAAACGGAGTCCGTAATAATCAGATTGTCAGCAATTTCATCCATAAATTCGCCCATGGTAGGCACACCGGCATTATCACCGTAACAGAATTCCCGATAAACCTCGTCGGAAATCAGATACAGATCATGCTCCTTTGCCACCTCGGCAATCATATGCATTTCCTCTTTGGTCAGAGTCACGCCGGTGGGATTGCCGGGATTGGTAATCATGATTGCCCGGGTATTGGGGGTAATCAGAGCCTCAATCCGTTCCCGGATGGCATAGCGATAGCCTTCCTCCGGGCAGGTAGGCAGGGCGCGGATAATACCGCCGGCAGCATGAACAAAGGTGGCATAGTTGGGATAATAAGGCTCCGGAACGATGATTTCCGTGTAAGGATCCAAAATGCTCAAACACACCAGCAGCAATGCTTCGCTGCCACCGGTGGTGATCAGCACATCGGAATTGTTCAGTTCCACACCCAGCCGATTCTTATAGTAACCCCGGATGGCATCAATCAAAACCGGCATACCGGGAGAAGCGGTGTAAGCCAGCACCTCCTGACGGAAATTCTGGATGGCATCATAAAACTGTGTAGGCGTCTTCAGATCGGGCTGACCGATGTTCAAATGATAAATCTTCTTACCCGCTTCCTTTGCTGCCACGGCCAGAGGATGGAACATACGCATGGGAGAAGATTCGCAGCGATTTGCATTGATGGAAATTTTCATAAGTCCCTCCAAGTAGATAACTTTTGTATAACTTGATAAGTATGGGCGTCAGTGCCCATAAGGAAATCAGATTGGGAATGGCCATAAAACCGTTAACGATTTCAGCCAGCAGCCATATTGTGTCAGCCTTAATGACAGAAGCAAGCAGCACCATGGCCATTTGCAGATACACAAATTTTCTCCAGGCACCGTCGCCGAAGAGATACTGGGCGCAACGCAGCCCATATAGCCCCCATCCCAGCACCGTTGCCAGCGCAAACAGGCACAAAGATAAGGTGATCATAATACTGACCCAGGACCCTAAAACCTGAGAAAACGCGGAAACAGTCAAAGAAATTCCGGCATCCGTGCCATAATCAACGGACGCACCGCTGACCAGGATCACAAGCGCCGTCATCGTACAAATCACAAGGGTATCCAGGAACACTTCCACAATACCCATCATGCCCTGTTCCACCGGGTGACGAACAGAGGCGGAAGCATGGGCCATGGATGCCGTACCCATTCCGGCCTCGTTGGTAAATACACCCCGGGAAACACCGGTTCGAAGGGAAATCAGAGCACTGCCAACCAATCCTCCGGTAACTGCCCCGGGCTGAAACGCACCCAGGAAAATGGCCGAAAATGCCTCCGCAATCCGATCAATCCGCAAAATCAGTACCATAAAGCCCAGCACTAAATACAAAACGGAAGCAAACGGCACTAACATTTCCGCGGTGCGGCCGATCCGCTTCGCGCCTCCCAGCAGCATAACGCCAATCAAGGAAGCCAAGCAGCCGCCAACCAGCAGTTTACCCCATAGAGGAAAGGAGAAACCGTATGCGGCAGCCGAATCTGCAATGGAATTTATGACTGTATTGATTTGGGTGGCATTTCCCACACCAAAAGCCGCTATCACGCCAAAAAAAGCATATATTCCGGCCAGGGGTGCAAACTTTTTCGGCAGACCGCTGCGAATCATGTACATAGGGCCGCCAACCCATTCTCCGGAATGATTTTTCTGCCTGAAATACAACGCCAGCGTTGCCTCAGCGAATTTGAGGATCATGCCAAGAATGCCGCTGATCCACATCCAGAACACAGCGCCGGGGCCACCGATGGAAATCGCGCCTGCCACACCGGCCAGATTGCCGGTTCCGACAGTAGCGGCCAGGGCCGTGCACAGAGCCTGAAAAGAGGACACGCCGTCCTTCTTCTCTTTCAGAAGCATCCGCCGTCCAAACAGCCGCAGCGCCCTGGGAAACAACCGTATCTGGGCAAATCCGGTACGCAAGCAAAGATACAGCCCAACACCCAGGATCAACACCAACGCCGGCACGCCCCATACCGCCCGATATATCAGTTGCAGAAATTTCATGTTTTTCCTCCCATAGAGTAACACTTTCGATTGCACTTTGCAACCCATATTTATGCAATTCTATGAGAAAAATTGTATACATTTTCATAAAAATCCGGGATGTGATCACATCCCGGAAAAACGTTATTCCCAAGTGGCCCAAATTTCCGGGCAATAGCCGACCGTTGCCTGCTTGCCATTGCGGACAATGGGCGTTCTCATCAAAGCCGGATCATCAAACACCTTGTCTTCCTTGGCGATTTTATCGTCCATATACTTCATATTGGTGATCTGCTGGGACTTGTTCTCCCAGTCAATGAGATTGTCCACTCCGCCAACAGAGCGCAAAACACTGTCAAACTCCTTGCCGGACATTCCGTACTTTACGAGGTCAATGGATTGATACTTGATTCGTCGTTCTTTGAACCAACGTTCCGCTTTATTTGTGTCAAAGCACTTACTTTTTCCGAAAATCTGAATATTCAATACCTTACCTCCATCAGGCACAAGCCCTGAGCCGGCGCCAAAAAACCGGCTTCGCTGCGCTTCGCTCCAAAAAGAGTGGGGATGCTTTCCGCAGTTCGCTCTCCCCTGCCGACCTCCACCAATGTGCCCACCATGATCCGCACCTGATTATGGATGAAACCGTTGCCGGTAAACTCCAAATGAATCTCTTCTCCGCATCGGGAAATTTCTACCCGACGGATAAACCGAACGGTGGATTTCTTGAATTGCGGATTGCCGCAAAAGGCTGAAAAATCATGCTCACCGCACAGGCTGCCTGCCGCCTTGCGCATCCGGTCCAAATCCAGAGACTCCGGCATGACCGCAACAAAGCGACGCTGAAAAACACAAGGAATATCGCTGTTCCAAATCCGATAGCGGTAGGTTTTCTCCAATGCGTTCAGCCGGGCATGAAACCGGGGCGAGCAATCTCTGCAGGAGAGAATTCCGATATCCTCCGGCAGATACTTTCGCAGCTGTAACAGAATATCCTCAGCAGCTATATTGCTTTCACAACGAAAATTTGCAACCTGGTTCACAGCATGCACGCCTGCATCGGTCCGACCGCTTCCGGAAATCTCCACAGACTCACCCAAAATGCGGGAAAGACAATTCTCAATTTTCCCCTGGATGGTATCATCCTTTCCGGGCAGCCGTTGCCAGCCCCGATAGCGGGTGCCGTCATAACTGATATCCAGACGAATATTACGCATAATCAACCTCTGCCTCCACCTGATTATAGATCCAGGCAAGAATGTGTTTATAGATTTCTTCACGATTGAGTTCATTGAATAAATCGTGACGGCATAGCGGATACAGCCGCACAGACACATTCTCCATACCTGCCTGGGTAAATGCCTGTACGGTTTTTTTCACGCCCTCACCGTAATTGCCGGCCGGATCATCCCCGCCGGAAAGCATCATAACAGGTAGATCTTTCCGCATCCGGTTCAAATTTTCCGGTTCCTGATTGAATTTCATTCCCGTCAGCATATCACGCATCAATCCGGGTGTTGTTTGATGAAAGCACCTGGAGTCGTTCAGATACGCGTCCACCATCCGGCTGTTGCGGCTGAGCCAGTCAAACCGGGTGCGCCGATGCTCGATCCGGCTGCTATATCCGCTGAACATCATTTCCGTTAATTGGCTGCTGGGTTTGTCAAAGCCCTGGGCCTTGCCAACCAAAGTTGCCGCCGCTATCCCGGAATTGAGCACGCCTCTATGCTTCCAGCCTGTACCGCAAAGGATAACGGCAGAAACACCGCACCGGGGGTATTGGATCATCAAAGACCGCACCATATACGAACCCATGGATTGCCCCAGCAAAATATACGGGATTTTCGGATATTCCATGCAAGTGGTCTTCAGTAAGCGATGCACATCCGCTACAGCCTTGAACCAGCCGCCCGAAAAATGTCCCCGCGGCACATTCTGTCCCACGGAAGAACCATGGCCCATATGATCCGCCGCCACTACAAGAAAGCCCCGGCTTGCCATATAACGGGCAAAATGATCATACCGGCCGCTATGGCCACCAAACCCATGAACGATCTGCAGAACCGCCACAGGCTCCCCTTCCGGTTCCCAGCGAAGACAGTGAATGGAACCTGCGCCACAGGAAGGGTAGTAAAAATCAATTCCCATAAGAGAATTCTCAGCCAATCACTTCATAGCCCGCATCCGTAATCGCCTTTTTCAGCGCATCCGGATCAGCGGTGCCGGTGACGGTAACATTTTTCGCCTGCAGATCCACGACGGCATCTTCCGTTCCGGGAACAGCCTTGCAGACTTTCTCCACCATAGCCTTACAATGGGGGCACATCATACCTTCTACTCGAATAATCATTTCCATTTTTTTATCCTCCTCAATGGTTTTCATTTCTTCCAAATTTACCGTTTCCGCCGGCATCGGTCGGCATTTCGGCTTAAACAGCCGCAGCCGCAGGGCGTTGGTAACCACAAACACGGAGCTGAAACTCATGGCGGCAGAACCGATCATGGGACTCAGCAGACCCAGCGCCGCAATAGGAATTCCAAGGCAATTATAGAAAAAAGCCCAGAAAAGATTCTGCTTAATATTCCGAATCGTGGCCTTGCTCAATTCCAGCGCGCTGCAAACGCCGGAAAGAGAACCGGTCATCAGCACCACATCCGCGGATTCAATGGCAATATCCGTACCGGCACCAATGGCCATGCCGACGTCGGAAGTAACCAGCGCCGGCGCGTCGTTAATGCCATCGCCAACCATCAAAACCCTTCGTCCCTCCGCCTGCAGCTTTTGCACAGCCGCAGCTTTGTCGCCGGGCAAGACATCCGCAATCACACGGGAAATTCCTGCGGTGGCGGCAATGGCGGAAGCGGTCTTTTCATTATCGCCGGTCAGCATCACAACATCCAACCCCAGCTTCCGCATAGCCAACACCGCATCCACAGAATCCTTTTTCAAAACATCTGCCGCGGCAATAGCACCCAAATATGCCCCCTTCTCCGACCCGAAATACAGGGGTGTTTTCCCGCTGCGAGATAATTCGGGATATGCAGGAACGGAAATTCCCTGTTCTGCCATCAGCCGCCAATTGCCACCAAAATAGCGTACTCCATCCATAACGGCACTGACGCCTCTGCCGGGAAGGGTTTCAAATTGCGCAGCTTTCGTATACGACATACCGTCTGCCCGTTCCAGAATTGCCCGGGCAAAGGGATGCTCGGATTTTTCTTCCAGCGCTGCCGCAATCCGTAAAAGCTGATTTTCATCGCCGTTTTCCGGCAGAATATCCGTTACACTGGGTTTTCCCACGGTCAGTGTTCCGGTTTTATCCAGTACAACGGTGTCAATACGATGCAAATTCTCCAGCGAAGCAGCATTCTTGAACAAAACGCCAAGACTTGCGCCCCGGCCCGTTCCAACCATGATCGCCACCGGTGTAGCCAAGCCCAAAGCGCAGGGACAGGAGATAACCAGAACAGAAATGGCGGCGGAAAGCGAAAACTCCAACCCCTTTCCCGCAAACATCCATACTGCAAATACAACAGCGGAAATGGACATTACGGTAGGTACAAAAATGCCGGCAATCTTGTCTGCCAGACGGGCGATAGGCGCCTTTGAGCCGCCCGCTTCCTCCACCATACGGATAATTTGGGATAAGGTGGTGTCCTCACCCACTTTTTCTGCCCGGAATTCCAAATAGCCAGCGCTGATTACAGTGGCAGCCAAGACCGTATCTCCCACAGTTTTTTCTACAGGAACACTTTCACCGGTCAACGCGCTCTGCTCCACAAAAGCATTACCGGTCAGCACCACACCGTCAACAGGGATACTGCCACCGGAGCGCACAATCAAGATGTCGCCCCGCACAACTTCCTCCACAGGGATCTCCATTTCCATCCCATCCCGGCGAACCATGGCCTTTTGGGGTCGCAGATCCATCAACTGACGAATGGCATCACCGGTCTTACCCTTGGCACGGGTCTCTAAAAATTTACCCACAGTCACCAAGGTCAAAATCCTGGCGGCGGATTCAAAATACAAGACTTTGCCGTATGCTTCTGCCCCGGATGTGTCGCCTCTGTTCATGGCATCCGCCAGCAGGAACAATACCGCCACGCCGTAAATCAGCGCCGCGCCGGAGCCCACAGCAATCAAAGAGTCCATGTTGGGCGCGCGATGCCACAACGCCTTCAAGCCACGGCTGTAATACACCCGGTTCAAATATACCGCAGGAAGCGTCAGCAAAAATTGCAGCAGCGCCGCGGCCATGGGATTGTGATGATACCATCCGGGAACAGGCAAGCCTGCCATATGACCCATGGTAAAATACATCAGTATTACAAGAAACACAGCAGAACCAATGATCCGCCGCTTCATTTCTTTCATCGCATCATCTGCAGGTGTTTTTTCGGTCTTCTTTTCGCCGGGTTTTGCAATACCGTAACCCGCATCCACCACGGCTTTTTCAATGGCGGCGGATACATCGGTTGCGGCCTCCACATCCATCTTTCCGGCAAGCAGATTCACTTCCACCTTTTCTACACCGGGCACCGCAGCCGTCACTTTTTCCACCCTGGCAGAGCAGGCCGCGCAGGTCATGCCGGTCAACAAAAATTTCAGTTTCATAACATCCCTCATTTCTATCCATACTATTATCGGATAAAATCTTCGAAAAATCAACTATCAATTATATTTAATTTGACAGAATGTCTTCGTTATGTTACTATTCAGTAAAGAAATTACGAAAGGAAACTGTTTCCATGAATATAAAAATTCTGTCTGACTCCACCTGCGACCTTTCCCAAGCTATTTTGGATCAGTATGACATTTCCCTGGTTCCCCTGACCGTTATCAAAGACGGTGTGGAATATAAAGACGGTGTTACCATCACCCCCGATGAAATTTTCGCCCATGTGGCTGCCGGCGGCGACCTTTGTTCCACCGCAGCCAATTCCATTGGCGAATACCAGGAGCAGTTCGCCAAGTACGCGCCTCATTATGACGGCGTATTGCAAATCAATATCAGCTCTCATTTCTCCTCCTGCTTCCAAAACGCTTGTATCGCAGCGGAGGAATTCGATAATGTGAAAGTTGTTGACTCTTACAATCTGTCCACCGGTCAGGGTCTGGTGGTGCTGGAAGCCTGCCGGCTGGCAAAGGAATGTGCCACTTTGGAAGAACTCCGGGAAAAGGTGCAGGCCTTTACCGAGAAAGTAGAAGCCAGTTTCCTGGTAGACAAACTGACCTACCTTGCCAAAGGCGGCCGTTGCTCCGCCGCTACCGCGCTGGGCGCCAACCTCCTGAATTTGAAGCCCTGTATCGATGTAAAGGATGGCAAAATGGGCGTTTCCAAGAAATACCGCGGAAAGTACGGCAAATGTCTTGCCAGCTATGTGCAGGAGCGTCTTGCAGAGCGTGATGATATCCGCAGAGATGTGCTTTTTGTCACCAAAACCTCCGTTTCGGTCGAGGAATATGCAGCCGTCATGGAAGCCGTAAGAGAATACGGTCACTTTGAAACCGTGTACGAAACCACCGCAGGCTGTACCGTATCCTGCCATTGCGGCCCCGGCACCCTGGGCGTACTGTTTGTAAGAAAATAATTCCATATGCCGCCGGGTATCCGGCGGCATATTTTGCTTGCTTTTTTCATCACCTGTGCTATACTGAATGGGTGAATTTTTGTATTTCGAGGTTCCCTCTATGGATCTGGATAAATTACTTGATTTCGCTACTGACCTGGGCTATGAACTGTCCATGGCCGGTGCGGAAATTTTTCGTGTAGAAGAAAGTATCTCCCGTATTCTTCAGGCCTATGGCCTGGAGCCGGAGGTATATGCCATTCCCAACTGTATCATCGTCAGCGTCACCCTGCCCGACGGCAAATCCAAGACAGAAATGCGCCGCATCGGCTTCCACGGTAACGATCTGCACGCCGTTGAACTGTTCTCCGCCCTCAGCCGCCGCGTCTGCTCCGAAAAGCCCGACGGCGACACCCTGCACCAATGGCTCGGGGAAACAAAGGCCAGCCACCGTCAGTTCAGCTGCATTCTCCAGCTGATAGGCTACACCCTGGCGTCCTTTGCCTTCAGCATTTTCTTTGGCGGCGATCTGATTGACGGCTTGGTAGGTGGCCTTGCCGGATTGTCCGTGGGTCTTTGCAGTATGTTCATGGACAAACTGGAAACCAATCAATTCTTCAAAACCATGCTTGCCGCTATTCCTCTGGCGCTGATTCCCTATGTAATGGGTGCGGTGGGAATTTGCCTGCGGCCGGATATGGCCACCATCGGCACCGTCATGGTGCTTGTTCCCGGATTGCTCTTTACCTATGCCATGCGTGACATTATCTACGGCGACACAAATTCCGGTATTAACCGCATTGTGCAGGTACTGCTGATTGCCCTGGCCATCGCGCTGGGCACCTCTGTTGCATGGGCCATCGCCACCGCCTCATGGGGTGAACCGGTGAGCCTTCCCGCTGTGGATCATTCCTTCCTGATTCAGAGCATCGCCTGTGCCATCGGTGCCATCGGTTTTTCCCTGCTGTTTAATGTCCGCGGCAACGGCATCGTACTTTGCCTGCTGGGTGGCGTCATCTGTTGGGGTGTATACTGTATCGCTGAGCATCTTGGCAGCGGCGAAATGATTGCCATGCTCGTGTCGTCCATTGTTGCCGCCATCTATTCCGAGATCATGGCCCGCATCCGCAAATGTCCGGCCATTGGCTTCCTTGTCACAAGCCTGATCCCTCTGATCCCCGGCTCTGCCCTGTATTACACCATGAATTACGCCGTTCGTGGCGATATGACCATGTTCGGCACACAGGGCTTCCGAACCGTGTGCCTGGCCGGTCTCATGGCCGCCGGCGTGATTCTGGTATCCACCACCATGCGGATGATCCAGGTAGCAAAACGCCTCCGTCACAAATAATCAAAACGCAAATGCTGGGCACCTGCTTACCGCGGGTGCCCAGCTTTTATCTTCAAAAGAAATCCATACTGCGTGGAATCTCTGTCCCATCCGGAATATCAAGATGGATAAACCTGGAGGATTTTTCCTTCAGATATATCAGGGAATCCTCTGTAACCTGGAAAAAATACGCAGCATCCTCACATAGAATCCGCAGAATATTATCGGAAATTGTCCATACTCCGTCGTGAATGCTTCCTTCAGTCTGAAATTCAAAACAACTGCAGATACCGTCGGCGTATAAACGAACGGTCAAAAACGGTCCATCTTCTCCGCCTTCATATCTATAAGTATTTGCGATAATATCCTCCTCTGTTATCACAGAGGATTCGGGTCGCCGATTCTGATCATAGAAGCGGTCTCCATCAGCCACATCCACATAGATAAATCCGTCTGACAGGTCACCGCGGAACACCAACATTTGGGGATACGCCATGAAATAATATGAAAACTCTCTGTCCCCGGACAAGGTCCATCTGCTTTCTTTCATGCATAGGAGGTTTCCATCCAGTGACCAGGATAGGTCCATTCCCAAATGACTACTGAATCCACCTTCATAATAGGATGCCGTGCCGTCCGGTTGAAAAGAAATGGTAAAGTGACCGCCGGCACCTTCGTGTTCATATACGAAGGTCTTCCCAACAATATCCTCCTCAGTGATAACGACCGTTGCTTGCGCCTCCGCTTTGGGTACTGTCAAAAAGCACACCGCCAGCAAAGAACCTACCACCAGCGCCGCGATGATGATCCAAAGCGCAGGCTGTTTGTAGTGCAGAATCGCCTTGATTCGCTGCTTTACTCCTGTTTCCCCAAATGCCAAAGGGCAGGCGGTGATCCATTTCCCGGGGATGCTGCACTCCAGCAATACCTCAGAATAGGTCTTTTTTTCCTCTGGGTTCAGGCTTTCGATCACCTTTGCATCGCAAGCCAGCTCCACATCCCGACAAAGCAGAATGTAGGCAAGCCACAGCAGCGGATGAAACCAAAACACCGTCAGCAGTGTAAATCCCAAAGGCTTCCACAGCTGATCCCGTCTGGCAAGATGGGCACGCTCATGGGCCAGAATACTTTCCCTCTTTTCCTCCGATAAATTCGAAGGCAGGAAGATTTTCGGCCGGAAAACACCCAAAATAAAGGGCGAAGAAATATGATCGCAAAGGTATACACCCTCGCCGACAGGCATGCAGACCCGCACCTGCCGACGCAAACGCAGGAAACTGATCACCGCATAAACCGCCATTGTAACCACGCCCATAATCCAAACAACGGACGCAACGGCAATAACAACCTGAAGCGGATTGACACTATTGGCCGGCTCGCTGGCAAATACTTCCGAAAAAACAGGGTTAATAACAGAATTTGCCGCATAAATTCCGGTGTGGACCTGGGGCGTATAAGCATACAGCTCAGACGGCGGCAAAGTCTGGGCGCTGGGAATCAGGCTGAGCACACTTTCAATCTCAAAGGGCCATACCAGCCGCAGCGCAACGATGGCCCACAGCGCGCATTTGACCCAGGCAGGTGCTTTTTTCAGCAAAAACCGTGCCAAAATGATAGCCAGAACCAGCCAACCGGCCATAGTCGCGGTGTTAAATACATTCAAAAACACTTCACTCATGGCTTTCCCCTCCCAAATCCTCGATCATACGGCGAATTTCGGAAAGTTCCTTGTCAGACAGCTTTTTGCGCGCGGTAAAGGCCGCAACAAACGCGGGCAAAGAGCCTTCAAAATGTTCATCTACAAACTGTTCACTCTGCATAGCAAAAAATTCTTCCCGGGAAACAAGGACAGAAACCATGCCGCCATCATTATGAAACAGGCCCTGCTCACACAGTTTTTTCAGCACCGTGTAAGTTGTGGACTTTTTCCATTCCAATTCCTGCAGGCACAGCTTTACAAGTTCTCCGGAGGAAATAGGCGAGTTGGCCCAAATAAGTTCCGCAAAGCGGGTTTCCACAACGCCCAGTCTTCTGATTTCCATTTTTGCACCTCCTTGGTCTATTCTCTATCGACCTTACGATCTTAGTCTATCACGAATAGACCGTTATGTCAAGAAAAAAACAGGAACAATGGGCGACACCGGATAAGGCTCCTGTTTTTATAGCCTAGCGAAAATATCGCCCAAAGATTCGTGGAATACAAGATTGGCCTGCCCATCAAAAGGCGTTTCATCCCTGTTGATCAGCACCAGCCGATTGCCCCGGTAGAAATTAACCAACCCGGCGGCCGGATACACTGTCAGGCTTGTTCCTGCCACAATCAAAAGATCCGCCGAGGAAATAGCCGCAACACTGCCCTCGATCGTATTTTCATCCAGCCCTTCTTCATACAGCACCACATCCGGTTTTACAATGCCACCACAATCACAACGGGGTACACCGGGTGTGTTTTTCACAAACTCCGCGTTATGGAATTTCCGGCAGCGGACGCAGTAGTTGCGAAGGACCGAGCCGTGCAGTTCATAAACATTCCTGCTTCCCGCTTTTTGATGCAAGCCATCAATATTTTGCGTTACCACTGCCAGCAGTTTCCCCTCTGCTTCCCATCGAGCCAACACATTGTGGGTGATGTTCGGTTCAAAACCCAGGGGCAGCATCTTTTCCCGATAAAAATTGAAGAAATATTCCGGCTTCCGCTCATAAAAGCTGTGGGAAATGATCACTTCCGGCGGATGGTCAAATTTCTGCCGGTACAATCCGTCCACACTACGAAAATCCGGGATACCCGACTCTGTACTTACTCCCGCACCGCCAAAGAAGACGATGCGCTTGCTTTCGGCGACCCAATGCATCAAAATTTCAAGTTTTTCCATATGTTTGCCCCCTTTGTGATATAAATTGTTGTTTACACATACACCCTATGGCGATATTGTAGGGCGGGGGCTTGCTCCCGCCGGACATTTTGTGATACAAAATGCCGTGCCGTAGGCACAATGTGTTTATTTTCCTTCGGAAAATCCGAAAATTGTACCATTTTTCGGCGGCGGGAGCAAGCCCCCGCTCTACGGCACCATCGTAGTGTAAACAACAATTTATCTTTCCATCATTTTACTCACTTAACCAGGAAAAAGCAACACCCACCGAGATTTCGGTGGGTGTAAATCACTATCTGTCCTCTTCTTCCATTTCCTTCAGCAGCTTCTTGTCCTGCTTAGAAGATAGATCCAGCTTTTCATACATATCCGGTCTGCGGGCCCTGGTGCGCCGCAGGGACTGCTTTCTGCGCCACTGGCGCACCTTTTCATGGTTACCGGAAAGCAAAATCTCCGGCACTTCCCTGCCGTGCCACACGGCAGGACGGGTATACTGGGGATATTCCAATAGCCCATTAAAATGACTCTCATCCTCAAAACACTCCGCATCTGCCAAGACACCCGGCACCATGCGGCACACCGCATCCGTCACCGCCATAGCGGCGATCTCACCGCCGGTGAGCACAAAATCACCCAGGGAAATCTCCTCGTCAACACACTCATCAACGAACCGCTGGTCAATGCCCTCATAGTGACCGCAGACGATGATGATATTCTCCATTTTGCTCAGCCGGATCGCGTCCGCCTGGGTAAAGGTCTTTCCACAGGGCGACATATAAATCGTATGCACCGGGCCTCCGGCCTCGTCGCACACCGCCTCCCAACAGCGATACAGCGGATCTGCCGTCATCACAGCGCCCCGGCCACCGCCATAAGGGTAGTCATCGGTCTGATTCTGCTTATTTGCGGTATAATCCCGGATCTGATGGGTGTCAATGTGAATATACCCACGCTCCTGGGCCCGACCCAGGATACTTTCCGACAGAACATCTCCCAACGTTTCCGGAAACAGCGTCAGAATATCAATTCTCATCCGTTCTCATACCCTCAATCAGCCGCACATCCATGCGGTTGGCAGCCATGTCCGTGGATAAAACGAAGGCGCTGACCGCAGGGATCATGTATTCATGCTCACCGCTGACCACATAAACGCTGTTTCCGGGATAATCCAGCACATCCGTGACATTGCCAATACAAACACCATCGGCAAATACTTCCACGCCTTTTAACTCGTCCGCGAAAATTACTTCGTCGTCAATATCCTCCCGATACAACTCGATCACCTTGCCACGCATCAGTTGCGCAGCCTCCATGGTATCGATTCCGGAGAGTTTGACCAGGTTGCAGGTTTTCTGTACCCGCACCTGTTCCATTGTATATTCTTTTCCGCAAATGCGGCAACGATCAAATTCACAAAGCATTTCAGGATCATCCAGCCAGCAAAGGGCCTTCACTTCTCCCCGAACGCCATGGGTGGTGACGATCTCACCGGCTTTCACAAATTGGAGTTTCATATTTACCTCCTAAATTACAATGTCATTGCGAGCCAGCGCAGATGCCGGCGTGGCAATCCCCCATGGATTTCCGGAATGTCCGGGGGATCGCCACACCAGTGACATGGGTCACTGGTTCGCGATGACATTCCTGACGAAAACGAAAAATGCGTGGCATATTCTGCCACGCATGATCGTTTAATCCACGATTTCCACCGTGACCTTTTCACCGGTGCGCTGGGCAACGGTTTTGATAATGGTACGGATCTCCTTGGCGATGCGGCCCTGGCGGCCAATCACCTTGCCCATGTCATTTTCCGCCACACGCAGCTCCAGGATCTTACCATCCTCGCTGTCGATTTCCGTAACGGTAACGCCATCGGGGTTATCCACCAAATTTTTTGCCATATACAGCAAAAGTTCTTTCATTGCGCTTTATCTCCTTAATTGGGGATTACAGCACGCCAGCCTTCTTCAGCAGACCACGAACGGTGTCAGTGGGCTGTGCGCCGTTCTTGATCCAGGTCTGAGCCTTCTCGACATCAACAGTAACGGTAGCGGGCTCGGTCAGGGGATTGTAAGTGCCGATCTCTTCGATGCAGCGGCCGTCACGGGGAGAACGGGCGTCAGCAACAACGATACGGTAGTAAGGAGCCTTCTTTGCACCCATTCTTCTCAGTCTGATCTTAACCATTGAGAATTCACCTCCATAAAAATTTCAAAAAGTAATAACATTTCTATATCGCAAAGCAATATGCTTATAACGAACCATTAAAACCCGGGAAATCCGCCCATGCCACCGAAGCCGCGCATACGCTTCATCTTCTTGCCGGCACCGGGACCGGAGAACTGCTTGATCATCTTTTGCATCTGTTCAAAGGATTTCAGCAGGCGATTTACATCTTCCACCTTCATGCCACAACCGGCGGCAATTCGCTTTTTGCGGCTGGCGCCAATGATATTGGGATTTTCCCGTTCCTTGGGGGTCATGGACAGGATGATGGCCTCGGTGCGGGCCAACTGTTTCTCGTCCACCTGCAGGTTTTTCATGCTCGCCCCTCCGGGCAACTGGGCTAAAATCTCCTGCATAGAACCCATGGACTTCATTTGCACCATCTGGTCGTAGAAATCCTGCAGGGTAAATTTATTGGAGCGGAGCTTTTCCTCCATTTCGGCAGCCTTCTTGGCATCATATGCCTTTTCTGCCTTCTCGATCAGGCTCAGCACATCGCCCATCCCGAGGATACGGGATGCCATGCGGTCGGGATGGAATGGTTCAATATCCTCCAGCTTTTCACCCATACCCGCGAATTTCACCGGCTTACCGGTGACAGCGCGGATGGACAGCGCGGCGCCGCCCCGGGCATCACCGTCCAGCTTGGACAGCATGACAGAGTCTATATCAAGCCAATCATTGAAGCTCTGAGCCGCATTGACTGCGTCCTGGCCGATCATCGCATCCACAACCAGCATAATTTCATCCGGCTTCACAGCGGCTTTGATGTTTTTCAGTTCCTCCATCAGTTGCTCATCCACGTGGAGCCGACCGGCGGTATCCAGGAAAACCATGTCATGTCCCCGCTGACGGGCGTACTGAACAGCTTCCTTTGCGGTCTGAACAGGATTCTGCGTACCCTTTTCAAATACCGGAATGCCCAGCTTTTCACCGCAAACCTGCAGCTGTGTAATGGCCGCAGGGCGGTAAATATCACAGGCAACCAGCAGCGGGTTTTTTCCCTGCCGCTTCATAAGTCCAGCCAGCTTGGAGCCATTGGTGGTTTTACCGGCACCCTGCAGACCCACCAGCATCACAACGGTGGGGCCATTGGGATTGATGGTAATATGCTTCTGATCGGAACCCATCAGCTTGGTAAGTTCCTCGTTGACGATCTTAACGATCATCTGCGCGGGAGACAGCGCCTCCAGCACATCGGCGCCAACGCACCGCTCAGTAACGGACTTGGTAAAGTCCTTTACCACTTTATAACTAACGTCCGCCTCCAGCAGCGCCATGCGGATCTCCCGCATAGCCTCCTTGACATCGGCCTCTTTCAAGCGGCCCTTGCCACGAAGCTTTTTGAAGGTGGCGGAAATTTTTTCAGTTAAGCCTTCAAATGCCATAGCTTACTCCTCTAATCCCTTCGCCGCGGCAACGATCCGCTTGGCAAGGGCTGAAACAACGGGGTCGGAATTGATTTGCAAAGTTTTGGCTGCCTCCATAATGTCGTTTGCTGCCTTTCGGCAAGCCTGATCACGCTTGGCGCAGCCAGTTTTGGCTTCCATATCCCGCAGCAGCGCCTCGGCTCGGCTCAGGTTATCGTGTACGCCCTGACGGCTGATACCCAATTCCTCGCCGATCTCACCCAGAGAAAAATCCTGATAATAGCGCAGTTCAAAACATTCCTTCTGCCGGTCGGTGAGCAAATCACCGTAATAATCATACAGCAAAACGATTTCAATCGCGCTCATGGAAACCTCCTGTCAAGCATTTTCGCTTGATACCTGCGGTAGTATAGCACATACATAATGGCTTGTCAAGTATTTTTTCTTTACACCGAAAACTTTTTTCGGCTCTTTTGTAATTACAGGTTCGTCATATTTCTACTTTTTTCTTGCCAAATATTCCATCCTGTGGTATACTATTCCCGTATGGAAAAGAAGATTCATTTGTATGTCAGCCGCAAAAATGCGCTGACATGGCTGATGGCACTGTGCCTGGTTGGCTCGGCAGTGGCCCGCATTGTGATTCCCTGTTTGAAAGGGTCGGGTGAATCGCTTGAAGTGTGGAGCCAAATCGTTCTGCCGGTAGCGGCCACCTTGCTGTATGTGCTCATCGCCCTCATCAACGGTAGAGAAATGTTCTATAAAACCGCCATTCCGGTTTGGATGATGGGTCTGTATTTTGCTATGCAGCCCCATCTGATCATTGGCGGCAGCCCCTTCCTGTTGGGTATGTACTATACCTGCATTGTTTTCTACTGCGCCCTTTACACCGTTATTGCCGACGGTCGCATTCGCTTTCCCTGGCTGCTGGCACTGCTGTTCCTGATCCCCTTGGCCGGACTTGGATATTCCCACTACATGATCCTGCAAACCGGCATGGATCCCGTTTTCATACTGCTGCCGGACTATTTCCTGTTCTTCGGCGCGTTGCTGGGTACTTTTGCCCTGCGGGTCCACAGCGATGGCAAGTATCATCCCACCTGGGGAGACCGCAAGGATGGCCGTAAAATCCGCACCCTGGCACCCATGGCGCAGATCACCGCCTACTTTCAGGTGGAGCGCAACACCTGTTCAAATCTCTTCGAGGACTCCATTGAAGTAACCCATATCGAGCGTTACATCCGCCAGAAGCGCCGCGAGGGCTATACCGACTTTGGTATCACCCATGTTTTGCTGGCTGCCTATGTTCGGGGTGTCGCCAAGTATCCCCAGCTAAACCGCTTCATCAACGGACAGAAGGTCTATTCCCGGGGTGAGGACATCCAGTACTGCATGGTCATTAAGAAGGAAATGACTCTGGAATCTCCCGACACCTCCATCAAGGTACATCTCAACCCTCACGACACCGCCATTGATGTTTACAACAAGCTGAACGCCGCCGTTGACTCTGTAAAAGCCACCCAGGAACTGGACTCCA
The DNA here is from genome assembly GCA_045595885.1 of Faecousia sp. GTDB lineage: Bacteria > Bacillota > Clostridia > Oscillospirales > Oscillospiraceae > Faecousia. Next base: position 25,363 of record JAZOBI010000108.1, read on the forward strand.
GTCTGGATAGTTTGATCATGGCATTGAATTTGATTCCCAGCATCGTACTGAAGTTTGTGGTTTGGCTGCTGAAGCTATTGGACTATTTTGGTGGTCTTCCCAGATTCCTGACGGAACTGAGCCCCTTCCATGGCAGCTTGTTCTTTACTTCCATGGGTAGTCTGGGTATTCCTCCCATCTATCACCACCTGTATGACTTCGGCAATCTTCCCTGCTTCGGCGCGTTTGGTATGAAGCGCAAGGCTCTGGAATTGCAGGAAGACGGCAGCGTCGTGCAAAGAAAGTACGTAGATATCAAATTTGTTCTTGACGAACGCATCTGCGATGGCTATTACTACGCCACCTTCTTTAAGTACTACAAGCGCCTGCTGGCTCATCCCGAAGTTCTGGACAATCCTCCGGAAACGGTTGTGCAGGACATTCCCTGATACATACACCGGCACGCATTGGGTGCCGGTGTTTTTCCCTCTGATCATGTAAATGGCTGTTTTCGATTATTCTGTCATTCCACGCCAGCGCGCACGCCGGCGTGGGAATCCCCATCGGCAGGTAGAAATGGTTTCAGTTTCGAAGGGGATTGTCACACCAGTGACATTCGTCATTGGTTCGCAATGACCGAATATCGTCGTGTAAACAACAATTTATCTTGCTATTGTCAGTTTCCGATGGTAAACTATGAAAAAACCGAGAGGTCAATGCCATGCTATCTGAAATCACTAATCACCTGCCAAATCATCCCTGGAAGGCGCAAATTCAATATTTCGACACCATTGAGTCCACCAATACTTACGCCAAACAACTGGCCGCCACCGGAGCGCCGGAGGGAACTGTGATTTTTGCCGACCATCAAACAGGCGGCCGCGGTCGTCTTGGCCGCCATTTCTCCTCCCCTTCCGGTATGGGCATCTATATGAGCGTGATCCTTCGGCCTGATTGTCATCCCGAGGAACTGATGCACTTAACCTGCGCCACGGGTGTTTCCGCCGCCCTGGCCGTTGAAAAAACCGCAAACATTCACACTGGCATCAAATGGACCAATGATCTTGTGCTGGGAAAACGGAAGCTGGGCGGAATCCTTACGGAGCTTTCTGTCAGTCCCCAAACCCGAAAAGTGGATTGGGCCATTGTCGGCATTGGTATCAACTGCTGCCAGAGGGAATCTGATTTTCCTTCGGAAATCGCTGATATGGCGATCAGCCTTGGCCTGTTGCCTGAAGACCGTCCCAAGCTGGCCGCTGCGTTAATGGATGAACTATACTCCATGCGTCAGAATCTCTTCGCAAAGAGATCCGCACTCATGGATCTTTTCCGCAATCGTTGCGTCACGATTGGCAGTGATATTTCCATTCTCCGGGGAGATTCTGTCGCCCATGCCACGGCGCTCCGGGTAGATGATGATGGTGGTTTACTGGTGCAATACAGCGATGGCACCACCGACACAGTCACCTCCGGTGAAGTCAGCATCCGTGGAATGTACGGATATGTGTAAATTTGTGAATTTCAAAAAAGTCACTTGCTTTTTTTGAAGAATTGGATATAATATACTATGAATAAAAATTTATAACGGAGGAAATAAATTATGAAAACTGCAACTATTATTTTGAAGATTCTGGCCGCTGTAGCCGCTGTTGTCGGCGTTGCTTATCTGGTTGCCACCTATGGTGACAAAGTCGTCGCTTGGTTCAAGGGCCTGCTGGGCAAGTGCCCCTGCCTGTGCGATTGTGACGAATGCGATTGCGATGGCGACTGCGAAGAGTGCGATTGCGATTGCTGCGAGTGTGACTGCGACTGCGAGTGCGAGTGCGAAGAAGTCGAAGAACCCACCGTTGAGGAAGAAGTCGTCGCTGCCGAAGCTGACTTCGAAGAGTAAATTTCAAACATAAAAACTCCCGGGAGGCTCCCGGGAGTTTTACTTATTTAACAGTAGTCAAAAGCTGCACCAGCATCTGCGTAATTTTTTCCATATCCTCCACCGGCACATACTCAAAGCGGCTGTGATAATTGGCGCCGCCGGTGCACAGATTGGGACAAGGCAGCCCCATAAAGCTGAGCCGCGCGCCGTCGGTACCACCACGAATGGGCACCGTAACCGGTTCAATACCAACAGCTTCCATAGCCTTCTTCGCCCGGTCGATAATAAACATACAGGGCTCGATCTTTTCCTTCATATTGTAGTAGCTGTCCTTCAGATTCAGCTTAACAGTGCCTTCGCCGTACTTGGCGTTGAGGAAATCCGCCGCAGCCTGCATAACAGCCTTCTTCTCCTGGAACTTTTCCATATCGTGATCACGGACAATATACCACAATGTGGTCTTCTCCACTTCGCCTTCCATGCCGGCCAGATGGATGAAGCCCTCATAGTTTTCGGTATATTCAGGTTTCTGAGCAGCAGGCAGAAGACTCTGGAATTCCATGGCAATATACTGGGAATTGACCATCTGGTTCTTGGCAGAACCGGGATGAATGTTGCGGCCCACGAATTCCACAGTAGCGCCGGCGGCATTAAAGTTCTCATACTCCAGCTCACCGATTGTACCGCCATCGACAGTATAAGCATAATCGGCAGCGAATTTCTCAACTTGGAAGCGATCAGCGCCACGACCGATTTCCTCATCGGGGGTAAAGCCGATCTTCAGCGTTGCATGGCTCATCTTTGTCTTAAGCAGGAACTCGGCAGCGGACATGATTTCCGCCACACCTGCTTTATCGTCAGCACCCAGCAGCGTAGTGCCATCGGTAACGATCAAATGCTTACCGCGGTGCATGGCAAGTCCGGGATACTCAGCTTCCTTCAGATAAATTCCCAGTTCTTCGTTCAGGCAAATATCCTCACCGGTGTATTCCACGATTCTGGTATTCACATTGGCGCCGGAGCAATCAGGCGCGGTGTCCATGTGGGCGATCAGGCCGATGGTGGGCAGCCTGGGATCACCGGGAACCGTGCCGTAAATATAGCCGTCAGCATCCATGTGGGCATCCGTAATGCCCAAAGCCAGCATTTCTTCCACCAGGGCAGCGCCCAAAATCTTTTGCTTGTCGGTAGAGGGACAGGTTTCGCTGTCCTCATTGGATTGGGTGTCAAAGGACACATATTTCAAAAAACGATCAATTACATTCATATTGATTCACTCCTCAAATTCAAGTGGCTTTTCCAGAAAAGCGCGGATCAATTCCACGCATTTATTCTGCCGGGAAGGATCCTGAAGCCAAGTTCTCATGGCTCTGGTATTGGGGTGCTGGAACATATCCACAATTCGCTTATAATACGGAAATAAATGTTTTTCCAGGTCATTGAGCGTATAATGTTCAAAAATGACATTCAAAAGTTGCCGCTGTTCCTCGTCATTTGTCTTGATAAATTCTGAAACGGACAGAGAATCAAATCGTTCCTGATCCTGATAGCTGTCAGTCTCATTCAGAAAAATATTGATATTCACATCGGTACCGGACAAGTTAAAATCAATGAGTCCGGCAAAATGACCATCGTGATGCAGTTCGTTCCAAGGATTGAGATCTCCCTGAAAAACACACCGGGGTAATGCTTGATACTCTTTTACAATTACCTGCCGCAGCGCTGCATTAAAATCAGCAACCTCCCGGGCCAGATCAGATAGCCCCACCTCTTCCAGCGTATTTACCAAATCATTGCAATTATCCTGCTTTTCATCAAATCCAGCTTCCGCATCCAAAGGACATAAGTCCAAAACGCTCCACATGGAATAGATATCCGATAAATCCTCACCTGAAAACCTGGCTGCAAGCCTGCCAAGATGATCCACAACTTCCTTTCGGGGCGGAACGATCTCACCGCGACAGACAGGATACCGCGCAAACTCCTCAACAAAGCAGGTGAAGCTTGCTCCCTCATGTTTCAGCGAAACAGACAATTCGCCGGATAAAGTGGGAATCAATCCGGGACAATATACACCAATGCTGTGATAGCGACCAATCAGCCGCTGGATTTGCCGCAGCCGTTCCTCCCAAATGGAATTGGCCGAGTGAACCTTCAAAACATAGCGGTTGTCCAGGATATAGTTAAAACGCTTGTCGTTTTCTGCCTGAGATGTATCAAAGGTTTCCACAACCGAGTCAAAAGACAGGCCATATTTTTGCAAGATCTCCGTGATCGTGGCATTCGTCAACAAATTCAGCACTCCTTTGGAAACAGCGAAAAAGAGCCGCCGCAAAAAGCGGCGGCTCTCGCTTTCAGGAAAATTACTGAGCGGCCTTGACCAGCTCAGCAGTATCGCGAGCGATCATCAGCTCTTCGTTGGTGGGAACAACCCAGACCTGCACCTTGGAGTCAGGAGTGGAGATCAGAGCTTCCTTGCCACGAACGTTGTTCTTCTCGGGATCGATCTTGACGCCCAGGTAGCCCAGGTACTCGCAGATAGCGGCACGGTTGGAGATGCCGTTCTCGCCCACACCGGCAGTGAAGGTGATCACGTCGATGCCGTTCAGAGCGGCAGCATACGCGCCGACATACTTGGCGACATCGTAAGCGAACTTGTCCAGAGCCAGCTGGCAATCCATGTTGCCCTTCTTGGCGCCGTCTTCCAGGTCACGGAAGTCGGAGGAAACACCGCTCATACCCAGAACGCCGGACTTCTTGTTCAGAATGTTCAGGCACTCATCCACGGTGTAGCCATACTTGTTGCACAGGAACTGGATCACGCCGCCGTCGATATCGCCGCAGCGGGTACCCATGGGAACACCGGCCAGAGGGGTCAGACCCATGGTGGTATCCTGGCACTTGCCATTGAGGATGGCAGCCATGGAAGAGCCGTTACCGAGGTGGCAGTTAACCATCTTGAACTCGGTCTTGCCCACCAGCTCAGCGGTACGCAGAGCAACATACTTGTGGGAGGTGCCGTGGAAGCCATAGCGACGGACGTCAGCCTCTTCGAAGTACTGAGTGGGAATGGCGTAGCGGTATGCCTTAGCGGGCATGGTCATGTGGAAAGCGGTGTCGAACACTGCCACATTGGGCGTGCCGGGCATGGCTTCCTGGCAGGCACGGATGCCCAGCAGGTTGGCAGGAATATGCAGGGGACCCAGAGGGGTGCACTCTTCGATGGTAGCCAGAACGGTGTCATTGATGATGCAGGAATCAGAGAACTTCATGCCGCCGTGCAGAACGCGGTGACCGACAGCGTCGATCTCGGAGACGGACTTGATCACGCCGTGCTCAGCGTCCAGCAGAGCTTCCATAACGGCGGAAATAGCTTCGCCGTGGGTGGGCATGGGGATTTCCTTCTCGATCTTCTTGTCAGCAACACGGTGGGTCAGACGGCCGTCGATGCCGATACGCTCGCACAGGCCCTTGGCTGCTACGTCGCCGGTCTCAGGGTTCATCAGCTGATACTTCAGGCTGGAAGAGCCGGCATTGATAACCAAAATGTTCATGGGAATCATCCTCCTAAAAAAATATTTTCAAATTTACACTTTTGTGCTATGATAACTTTGATAGTATAAACGATTTCTTTCAATTTCTCAAGTACTGTTTTGCAAATTTTTCCGAAAAGGTGGGATTATTTTGTCGACTAGCGGCATTATTTGTGAATATAACCCCTTTCACAAGGGGCATCGGAAACAAATCGACCTTTTACGGCAAAAAGGAGACGCCGTTGTTTGTCTGATGAGCGGCAATTTTGTCCAGCGGGGACACCCAGCCATTTTTGATAAAACCATTCGGGCAAAAGCTGCAGCCGAATGTGGCGCCGACCTGGTGCTGGAACTACCGATACAATACGCGCTTTCCTCGGCAGAGGGATTTGCCGCCGGCGGTGTGGAAATTCTGTCGAAGCTGTGCGACAATTTGTGTTTCGGAGCAGAAAATGCCGATGAAGAAGCTCTGATGAAAGCCGCACAGGCACTACTGACCGCAGAGTTTTCCGAAATACTGCGGCTTCAGTTAGACAAAGGACTCAGCTTCCCCACCGCCCGAGCGGCAGCGCTGGAGGAAATGGGAATAGACAAAATGATTGTCGAAACGCCAAACAACATTCTGGCTGTGGAATACTGCAAGGCAATCCTGGCGAAAAACTCACACCTCACTCCCCTGCCCATCCATCGGGACGGAAATTACCACGATTCGACGGCAAACGACGAAAATCCCTCCGCAACATCCCTTCGTATTTTAATTCAAAACGAACAAAAATGGGATGATTTCGTTCCAAAACAGGCATTTATTGAGCAAAAAGTTGCACGCGTACACAACATTACCCATGGCGAAAAGGCCATCCTTTCCCGCTTGCGCACCATGGCGGATTCCGAATTTGAAGCCCTGCCCTACGGTTCCGAAGGCCTTTGGCGGAAGCTGATGCACGCCAGCCGGGAGCAAGCCACACTGGAGGAAATCATTGCGGCAACCAAATCCAAACGCTACACCCGAACAAGAATCGACCGGATGATCCTCTGCGCCTTCCTGGGTCTAACTGCTGAAGACTTAAGCATCCCTGCGCCCTACTGCCGGGTGCTGGCATTCAATGATAGAGGCCGGGAAATTTTGTCAAAAGTCCGGGACAGCGGATTCTTTG
>JAZOBI010000109.1:0-7341 GCA_045595885.1 Faecousia sp.
GGTTTTGTAACCATACGCGCCTATTTTGCCGCAAAAAATCTTTCAAGTTTGTCATTGCGAGGAGGGCTTTGCCCGACGTGGCAATCCGTACTCCTTAGATGCGAAGCATCCTGTCGGCCCATAGGGCCGACAATGTTCAAACAGTACGATAAACCGCAATTTGCATTTTCGCGGGTGGTCTTTGTCAGCAATGGTCATTATAACACAGCTTTTTCCGGGGAACAATGACTGTATCGAAAGAAATTTGCAGAAAATTGCCCTTGGAATTTGGCACAACACAGCATATTGTGTTTTTCTCCCGCCATAACAACTAATGCAAAAAAGTTTCCCGGAATCATCCTGTTTTGGTTGACAAAGGCGAGCAAAAAGGAGTAGAATGATTGTGTATGGTTCATTATCATTTGTCCGCAAAGGAGGGAGTATCATGGACGCTGGCAGTAGTAACCCCGGCAGCCCAGAGCGAAGTATCCGACCCCGGCTGTCCGTGATGGGATAGCCCCCGGGATGTATTCGCTCCATTTTTGAAAAAAGGAGGAATACCATGGCAGAACGCTTTGAAATTGTGGAAAAAGCCCTTCTGAAAATGCTCGACGAGAAGAAATATGCCACCATGCGGGATATTCTGGTGGTGATGAATCCCAGCGATATTGCGGCCATTTTCGACGATCTGGAGGATCACCAGATCCCTATCGTCTTCCGTTTACTGCCCAAAGAGCAGGCTGCGGAAACCTTCGTGGAAATGGAGCTGGATGCCCAGGAGCTGCTGATCCGGGGGTTCTCCGACAACGAGCTGAGGGAAGTGCTCAGCGAGCTCTACGCCGATGACGCGGCGGATATTGTGGAGGAAATGCCGGCCAATGTGGTCAAGCGGATACTGAAAAACGCGGATCCCGAAATGCGCAACACCATCAATCAGCTGCTGCGCTACCCCGAATACTCCGCCGGCTCGCTGATGACCACGGAATATGTTTCCCTGCGGCCCAGCATGACGGTGGAAGAAGCCATTTTACGCATCCGCCGCCAGGGTGTGGACAAGGAAACCATCTACACCTGCTATGTTACCGCGCCGGACCGGAAACTTTTGGGCCTGGTAACCGTCAAGGATCTGCTGCTGGCAGATGATGACGAACTGAAAATTGAAGATTTAATGATCACCAATCTGATCTCCGTCACCACCCACACCGATCAGGAAGAAGTGGCCCATATGTTCAGCAAGTACAACTTCCTGGCGCTGCCTGTGGTAGATACGGAAAACCGCATGGTGGGTATTGTCACCTTTGACGACGCCATGGACGTTTTGGAAGAAGAAACCACCGAGGATATGGAGATCATGTCCGGTATGCTGCCGTCGGAAAAGAGCTATCTGCGCAGCAATCCTTTGGATCTGTTCAAAAACCGGATTCCCTGGCTGATGCTGCTGATGGTGTCGGCCACCTTCACAGGGTTGATCATCACCGGATTTGAGGACGCGCTGGCATCGGTTGTGGTTCTGACTGCCTTTATCCCCATGCTGATGGGCACCGGCGGTAACTCCGGAAGTCAATCCTCCGTCACGGTCATCCGCGCTTTGAGCCTGGGTGAACTGGAATTCCGGGATATTGGCCGGGTGATCCTGAAGGAACTGGGCACCGCGCTGCTGTGCGGCATCGCCCTGGCAGCGGTCTGCTTCATTAAAATCTATCTGGTGGATACGCTGCTGTTTGCCAACCCGGATATTACCCTGCGGGTCAATCTGGTGGTCTGCCTGGCGCTGGCGGTGACCGTGGTGATCGCCAAGTCTGTTGGCTGTATACTGCCCATGGTGGCCAAAGTGCTCCACGCCGACCCGGCGGTGATGGCAAGTCCCTTCATCACCACCATCGTGGACGCGGTGAGCTTGCTGGTGTACTTCCTGTTTGCCAAAATGCTGCTGCCTATATAAAAAACCAGTGCCTGCTCCAAATGAGCAGGCACTTTTCTTAGTAAAGGTAAATTGTTGTTTACACTACGATGGTGCCGTAGGGTGTATGTGTAAACAACAATTCAGCGCGCCAACAACTGGGCGATTTGCACCGCGTTGGTAGCGGCGCCTTTGCGCAGCTGATCGCCGCAGCACCAAATATGCAGACTATTGGGATCGGTGATATCGGCGCGAATACGTCCTACGAATACCAGATCCTGGCCGGTGGCATCCAGCGGCATGGGATAGCGCTGGTTTTCCAGGTCATCCACCAGCATACAGCCCGGCGCCGCGGCAACGGCTGCTCTGGCCTGCTCCACCGACACAGGCCGGTCAAAGGTGACCCGGGCGGAAACGGAGTGGCAGCGGATCACCGGCACCCGGACACAGGTGCAGGCCACTTTCAAGCTGGGGCGGTGGAGGATCTTTCGGCCTTCATAATGCAGCTTCATTTCTTCGGCGGTATAGCCGGCTTCCTGCTGGGGGCCGATTTGAGGAATCAAATTATAGGCCAGCTGATAGGCAAAGGCTTTCGGCTGCACCGGCTCACCCCGCTGCAGGGCAAGCATCTGATCCTGGAGCTCGGCAATGCCCGCCACGCCGGCACCGGAAGCTGCCTGATAAGACGACACCACCATGGCCCGGATGGGAGAAATAGCATCCAGCGCGGCCACTGCCGTCAGGGTAATGGCGGTGGTACAGTTGGGATTGGCGATGATGCCTTGATGTGTCGCCACATCTGCGCCATTGACCTCCGGTACCACCAGGGGCACATTGGGATCCATACGGAACGCCGACGAATTATCCACAAACACAGCGCCGGCTGCCCGGATCACCGGAGCCCAGCACAAAGCGATCTCATTTTCCGCGGCGCCCAGTACAATGTCCACGCCAGCAAAGGCCTCCCGGCAGACCTCCCGCACCGGGATTTCCGCATCCCGGAAAGTAACGGTTTCCCCGGCGCTGCGGGCACTGGCCAAAGGAATCAGCTTCCCTACCGGAAACTGCCGCTGCTGCAGAACTTGCAGCATTTCCTGTCCCACGGCGCCGGTTGCGCCCAAAATGGCAACGGTGTATGTTTTCATGGATATACCTCCTGGAATTCTGAAATGGCTAGGATAAGATATGCGCCCGGGGCAGCCTTTGTGCGGGCAGATACAAATTTTCGTTGATCGCTCTGTTACAAATTTGATGGCATTCCGAGCCGGTGCGCACACTGGCGTGGGACTCCCCATCGGTAGATGGAAACGGTTCCAATTTTGAAGGGGATCGCCACACCGGTGACAGTTCTATCGGAGCGATAAACCCCAATTTCTCTATGGAAAAACCGCCCGGGTGGGCGGTTTTACTGGCTTAGTGAGGCTGATAGGTATCGTTGGATCCTTCGTCCGGAGAAAGCTCGCTCATCTCCCGGTTGACTTCCTTTCTGGGGATCAGGAAATGACGGGTGGCAAAGAGGCCGGCGATGCACAGCACGCAGCAAACATTGCTGACGGGATCTTCGTGATTGATAATGACCTGACGGGCAAGCGCCACGATCAGTACCTCGATGGTATTGCCGGGGGTCAGATCGATCAACATTCTGACAAACTCCAGGCCAACCAGGATATTCAGGAAGCTGTGCAAATAGGTGTGAATGTCATCAAAATATGTACCCACCGTGAACATCCGGTAGACCTCCTGTACCACCATGAACACCATGACGATCAGGGTAATGCCGGCAATAATGCCCTCCATCCAGTGCAGGATCTTACGGAAAACTTTTTCTGCTTTTTCGTGCATAGGCTTCCTCCCATTTCTTTTTTACCTATTATAACCCAACATTCGCCAAAAGGGAAGCATTTTTTCAGTATTCCCTTGACAAATTTGCCCTGTTGTACTAATATACTAATACAAGAACACGGGGAGGTGATTGTTTGATTTGGAAATTTACCGGCAACAAGCCGGTGTACCTGCAGATCATGGAGCATATTCGTGGTGCCATTTTGGTGGGTGCCTACCCGCCGGGTGCCCGGATGCCGGCGGTGCGGGATTTGGCGGCGGAAGCCAAGGTAAATCCCAACACCATGCAGCGGGCCATGGCGGAGCTGGAGCGGGAAGGTTTGCTCATCAGCTGCGGCACCATTGGCCGGTTCGTTACCGACGATCCGGTTGTTTTGCAGAATATGAAAGACAGGGCAACAGATGCCATCGTCCGCGCCTGCGCCGCCCAATTCCGGGCGCTGGGGCTGAGTATGGAGCAGGCAGCCGGGATGCTGCTGGAACTGGATAAGGAGGAAGATAAATGAATGATGTATTGACCGTGGCCGGTGTGACCAAGCGCTACAAAAGCAGCGCCGCGCCGGCACTGAATAACGTATATCTGAACCTGCCCAAGGGCAAGATCGTGGGTCTGCTGGGTCCCAACGGCAGCGGCAAGACCACCCTTTTGAAGCTGATCGCCGGCCTGCTGACCAGCGACAGCGGCGAAATCGCGGTTTGCGGTATCCCGGTAGGCCCGGAAACCAAGAGCCTGGTATCCTATCTGCCGGACCGGACTTATCTGCGGAACAATCAGAAAATTACGGAACAGCTGGACTTTTTCCAGGATTTCTACCAGGATTTCGACCGGGTAAGAGCGGAAGGGATGCTGCTGAATTTGGGCATTGACCCGAGTACCCGCTTCGGCGCTCTGAGTAAGGGCAACCGGGAAAAGGTGCAGCTGGTGCTGGTGATGTCCCGACGGGCAAAGCTGTATTTACTGGATGAGCCCATCGGTGGCGTGGACCCGGCGGCCCGGGACTACATTCTGCAGACCATCATTACCAATTATGATCCCCAGGCCACCGTGATCATTTCTACCCATCTGATTTCGGATGTGGAAGCGGTGCTGGATCACTTTGTATTTGTGCATCAGGGCAATATTGTCCGGGTGGGCACCGTGGATGAAACCCGGGAAGCCACCGGCAAATCCCTGGATGAACTGTTCCGGGAGGTGTTCAGATGTTTCGGAAACTATTAAAGTATGAATGGCAGGCCAACGCCCGGTTGTTCTGGATCCTGTCGGCGGCAGCTCTGGGCGTGGCATTGCTGGGCGGCGGCGCCCTGCGAGGGGCAAACTTCCTTTTGGAAGCCAGCGACAGCGATGTGGCCATCGCCCTGGTGGTGCCGGGTATGTACCTGCTGGCAGTTTTCTGCGGTCTGGCGCTGGTGGGCTATATGGCCGCGGTGGAGATCCTCAATTTGGTTCGCTTCTACAAGAATAAATTCACCGATGAGGGCTACCTGACCTTTACCCTGCCGGTGAAAGCCCGGGATATCTACCTGTCCACCTTTGTCAACATTCTGCTGTGGACGCTGATTTCCGGCGTGATCATGGTGGGCTGTTTTGCTTTGATGATTGGCATCGGCCTGGGTGAGTTGCTCCGGGATTTGATGCAGGATTCTTTCTTCCGGGATATTCTGAATATTCTGACAGAGGGTCTGGGAGAACTGGAGGACACAATGGTTTCCACGCCCGGCTACGGGCTGTATTCCGTGCTGACGGTGATCACCACGGTGCTCTCGCCGTTTTACACCATCTCCGTGGTCATGGGATGCCTGACGGTGGGCAGCGTGCTGGCAAAGAAGCACAAGATCCTGGCCTCCATCGGCATCTACTACGGTGTCAGCGTGGCTTCCAGCACCTTAACTTCCACCCTGTCCAGTATTTTTACTCTGACGAATACGGATTTGGACAATTTCTTTGTGGCCTACAACGCTTCTGCCGTCTGCCAGATCCTGCTGATGATCGGCATCATCGCAGGGGGCTACTTCCTGTCCACCTACCTGATGACAAAGAAGCTGAATTTGCCGTAAAGTGCAGTTTGTCGTTTCGACTACAACCGCACCACCGGTAGGGCAAGGCCATAGCATTGCCCTACGATCATGCCGGAAATGAACCGAGCGAATAACGAAAACCGGAAAGGAGGAATTCCTTTGAAGAAGCTGACTGCCGCGGTTGTGTGCCTGTGTCTGCTGCTTTCCATGACCGGCTGCGGCTCCGGGCAGAAGAAAACCATCACCTGCGCGGAGGTGATCGCTGCCTATGAAGAGGCTGGCTACCAGGTTTCCCATTGGGATTACCCCGAAAAAGAATATGGCTATCTGTGCGAGGTGGACATTGAAGAGGAAGACGGCGACTCCATCCGCTTCCATTTCTTCGAAACTGCCGAAGAAGCAGAGGCCTATGCCCAGGAACGGCAGTGGAATGCGCTGCTGTGGCTGTTCTCTGTGATCTACTCCGATCCCACCTGGCTGGAAACGGAAACCTACCAAAACATCGAAATCGAGTACGATGACGATGATTTGTACAAGCCCTTCAAGAAGCTGAAGTCCATGTCCCAATCGGACTTTTCCCGGGACTATCCCCAGGATACCTTTTGGACGGATGATGTGCTGTCCCAGTACTTTATGGCCGGTATGCCGGTGCCGAAGCTGGAAAACTCCCTGCTAAAGGATAATGTTCTCTACTGCAATATGACCGAGAAGGAATACCTGACCTATGTGGGACAGCTGGTGGAATTTTTACGCGCCCGGCAGGATATCTACCATCTGGGCAGCTACTGCTCCTCCGGCCTGTTTGGAGAAATCGCGCCCTATGACGTCTATTCCCACATTCCCGAGGGGTACGCGGAGGAAACCGGCAGCCATTATCTGGTATTTTCCATGCAGGAAGCCTTCACAAAAAACGGCTTTCTGTCTGATCCCATCCGCGTTGAGCTGATCCGTGGTGAGGAAAAATTGGGCTTTACCAGTTTTACCTATAACACAAAAATCAAACTCAGCGATTCTTCCCGGGGCGCGGAATTTGACCCCTGCTACCGGGATCACAGCCTTGACGAAGGTACGCCCTACCCTGTGCCGGGAATGGGGCGCAGCATCACCGTTTACCAATGCGTTTACTGCGGCCAAATGGAACAAAGCGACTATATTGACAGCACGGAACCCTACGCCGTCACCGTGGAAAAGGGCCGCAATTACATCCTCCGCAACAACTACAATCACACCGTTACCTGGGATATTGACAGCCTTCGCGCCGGCGCCCGGTTGGAGATCACCGTCCGTCGCGCCGCCGAGGGCTCCACGGTTCTTCTGGTAAACGGAGAAGCCATCCCGGTGCTCCGGGAGGATGAAAACACCCAGACCTTTGGCTTTATCATGCCGGAATCGGATATCAGCATCCGGATCTTGCCGGCATCGGACAGTCCATAAAAAGCATTTGACCCGGTAGACAAATCTACCGGGTCTTTGGCTTCCAGAAAGTGTTAAATTGCAGTTTATCGTGGAGTTTGAAAATGTCATGTAGGGACCGGCGTCCTCGACGGTCCTACCGCGAAGCGGCATTTTTACAAATGTTCCCATAGAATGCAGCAAAATTAGCC
>JAZOBI010000110.1:0-11481 GCA_045595885.1 Faecousia sp.
CTGGTCAGACTTCTGCAGAAATCAAACGCATAATCGCCAATATTGGTAACACTCTCCGGGATGGTGATACTGGTCAGACTGCTGCAGTCATAGAACGCCAAATCGCCAATGCTGGTCACGCTGTTACCAATCGTCACGCTGGTTAGGCTGCTGCAGCCAGAGAACGCATCATCGCCAATGCTGGTGACACTATCCGGGATGGTGACGCTCTCCAGGCTGCTGCACTCATAGAACGCATACTCGCCAATGCTGGTGATGCCGTCCGGAATCGTCAACTCTGTTATCAATTCTCCGTTAAGGTAAAGCTTGTGTGCAGAATTCAGCGGATTAGAGTAAACACCAGAAAAATCAATGGTGCACCAAGCCGCAATATCCGTAATGTACACGCCGGTCAGGCTACTGCAGTCATAGAACGCATAATTGCTAATGCTGGTGACGCTGTTACCAATCGTCACGCTGGTTAGGCTACTGCAGTTATAGAACGCATACTCGCCAATGCTGGTGACACTGTCCGGGATGGTGACGCTCTCCAGGCTGCTGCACTTATAGAACGCATATTCACCAATACTGGTGACACCATCTTCTATGATCGCCGCGGTAATGTTCCAACAATAGTCATACCACGGGGCGCCGTAGCGACCGAAATCATCCATCGCGCCGTTGCCGGAGATGGTGAGGTCACCATCATCCGTCAGCACCCAGGTCAAATTGTCACCACAGGTGCCGGAAACGGTTTCCATTCCCCCCGCAAACACAGCCGTAGCCGGCAGTAAGCTCAGAACCATACACAGCACCAGAACCGCCGCGATCCATTTTTTGCATTTCATCATCATAACCTCCGAATTCCATTTGGGGTACCGCGGATGTATTTTACCATTCAGTTCCATTTATGTCAAGTTTAGGTAAAGTTGGAACTTCGCCCGCGCAAACCATGGTATTCCCATTTCAAATTCCTTCCGTTTCTTCCGCAATGCTCCACACATGAAAAAGGTGCCGCTGGTCAAACTAGCTTCAAGGAACGAAAACACTTTCTTCGGAAAGGTTTTCTTCCGAAGAAAGCTAAGAAAAGGAGAGCGTGTTATGAAGAGCAACAATCAGATCAATGTGCCCCAGGCTCGTGAGGCTATGGACAAGTTCAAGATGCAGTCTGCCCAGGAGGTTGGTGTCAACCTGCAGAACGGCTACAACGGTCACCTGACTTCCCGGGAAGCCGGCTCCGTCGGTGGCCAGATGGTCAAGAAAATGATCGAGGCCTACGAGCAGGGTCTGCAGTAATCCCATACGGGCAGCCGTTAATCGGCTGCCCTTTTTTTATTTTCAAAACGATAGACAAACTGAAAATAACTTGGTATAATGTTGATGTATGCTGAATTTTACCCATTATCCCGGCGAATATTGTATCAGGAGGTTATCCATGGATCTGAACGAGAAGAAGCAACTGCAAATCAACGCTTGCAAAGTGCGTATGGGAATCATCGAATCCACCCACAGCGCCAAGGCAGGTCACCCTGGCGGCAGCCTGTCTGCTACCGAGCTGTTTACGTATCTTTACTTCAAGGAAATGAATGTTGATCCCAAGAATCCCAAGTGGGAAAACCGGGACCGCTTTGTACTTTCCAAGGGTCACACCGCTCCCGGCCTGTATGCCGCTCTGGCGCACAAGGGGTTCTTCCCCGTGGAAGATTTGAAGACTCTTCGCCACATTGATTCCTACCTGCAGGGTCACCCCAACATGAACTCTGTCCCCGGTGTGGATATGTCCACCGGCAGTTTGGGTCAGGGCATCTCTTGCGCCGCCGGCATGGCGCTGGGTCTGAAGCACCAGGGCAATCCTGCCCGGGTCTACACCCTGCTGGGTGACGGTGAGATCCAGGAAGGTCAGGTTTGGGAGGCCTGCATGATGGCCGCCCACTATAAGCTGGATAATTTTGTTGTAATCGTTGACAACAACGGCCTGCAGATCGACGGCGATATTGCCAAGGTCATGAGCCCCTACCCCATCGCAGACAAGCTGACCGCTTTCGGGTTCCATACCATCGCCATTGACGGCCATGATTTTGATGCCATTGAGGCCGCTTTGAAGGAAGCCCGGGCAACCAAGGGTCAGCCCACCGCTATTGTGATGAAGACCGTCAAGGGCAAGGATGTTTCCTTCATGGAAAACGACGCCGGCTGGCACGGCAAAGCGCCTAACGATGCCGAGTACGCGCAGGCTATGACCGAATTGAACGCAATTCTTTCCGGATTGGAGGGCAAGTAATATGGCAGATGTTAAGAAAATCGCAACCCGCGACAGCTACGGCAACGCCCTGAAAGAACTGGGCGCGGAATTTGACAACCTGGTAGTTCTGGACGCCGACCTGGCAGGCGCCACCAAGACCGGCACTTTCCTGAAAGCCTACCCCGGCCGTCATTTCGACTGCGGCATCGCCGAAGCCAATATGATCTGTGTGGCCGCCGGTATGTCCACCACCGGGCTGGTGCCTTTCGCCAGCTCCTTTGCCATGTTTGCCGCAGGCCGTGCCTTTGAGCAGGTCCGCAACTCCATCGGCTATCCCCATCTGAATGTAAAAATCGGCGCTACCCATGGCGGCATTTCCGTTGGCGAAGACGGCGCAAGCCATCAGTGCTGCGAAGACTTCGGTCTGATGCGCACCATTCCCGGCATGGTGGTCATGTCCCCTGCCGACGATGTGGAAGCCAAGGCCATGGTGCGGGCAGCATATCACCACGAAGGCCCCGTCTATATGCGTTTTGGCCGCGCCGCCGTACCGGTGATCCACGAAGAGGAAGGATATACTTTCCAGATCGGCAAGGGTGAGGTGCTGCGTGACGGCACTGATGTGGCCATCATCGCCAATGGCCTGCTGGTATACGAAGCCATGGCAGCCGCTGAAACGCTGGCAGAAGCCGGCATCCATGCCATGGTCATCAATATGGCCACCATCAAGCCCCTGGACGAAGAACTGGTTCTCTCCGCCGCCAGAAAGTGCGGCAAGGTCATCACCTGTGAGGAACATTCCATCATCGGTGGATTGGGCGAAGCGGTGGCTTCCTGCTTGTCCGAGTCGCTGCCCACTCCCGTCAAGCGCATTGGCGTCAATGACGAATTCGGCCATTCCGGCCCTGCCGCCGCGCTGCTGAAGCAATTCGGTCTGTCCGCTGAGCATATCGTGGATGTGGCCAAGGAATTCTGTGGCAAGTAAATGAATACACGCAACAAAACCCGGTTAAGCAATCGCTTAACCGGGTTTTGTTTATTCATGGATCAAAATATCGCCACCGGAAATGACGGCCTTGCTGATGGAATATGCGCCGGGGATCACATTCCCCGCTCCCATATCACCCCGGTACTGAATATACACCACATCCCCCATCTGCAAATTGTAGTATTGGAACCAGCGTGAGAATAAAGGATCGGTGCTCAGCACCTTGTATTCTATGCCATCGGCTTCGTCCCAACACAAAACGGCGTCGCTGACCAGAATATATCCGTCGCCGATTTCTGTGATGGTACCGACCAGGAAATTGGTGTAGGGTTCCATTTCCGTTTCTGCAGCATTTGCCAGGCAGTAGTCGATGATTCGTTCGGCAGCATCCTCGCCAATGAAATACACATACCCATAGTCCAGCGCGTTGGTCTTGACAAAGCCGTCAGCAGTAATGTAGAGCACCCGCTTGTAAATGCCCAATGCTTCCGAAGTGGCTGTGAAGCTGACATAATCGCCATTTACACGGAAATCGTCTTCCATCACAGGCGCATCGGCGCATTCCGCCAGGATCCGCCAAATCTCGGCGTCCTCTTCCAAAATATAGTGTGCCTCGCCATAGCTAAAACGAGTCAGGGGCAGATATTCTTCCAGATTATAGGCTTCCAGCAGTCCTCCCAATGTGGCAGGCGGCGCATAACCATCCCGCATGAACACATAGTACTTATCTTCCATGCAAACGGCTATCAGCTTTTCATACTGAATACCGCTGATTTCGTACACCGCAAATTCCTGATGATGGGTTTGCCCTGTGTAATGATCCTGTCCCCAGGCGTCACAGGTGCCCAATTCGTTACCCAGCAGCGACGCATCCAAAGCCAGCCCACGGGTTTTGTATTCTGTGTCTGCAAAAATCATGGAAGTATAGCGCTCGCTGAGGGTCTGATCCTCCCAACGCAGTACCGCAGCAGCCACTTCCTGCTGTGTTAGTGTATACTTGTATCGACCATCGGGCCGCGGCGTATCCCGCGGCAGCGAAAAAGCCAACAGCCCGGCCACCAACACCAGGCAGGCCACTGCAGCCCAGCCGGTCCAGGCAGGTTTCTTTTTCCGTACCGGGGCCGCTTCCGCAATAAAGCTCTCGTCAATATCCCCGATGGTGTGCAATAATTCCTTATCTGTCATATTGGATTCCCTCCTTCTGAAGTAACTTAGCCAGTTTTTGCCGGGTGCGGCAAAGGGTCACCGTCACCTTGCTCTCGGTCATGCCATATTCCGCCGCAATTTCCTTCACGGAGCTGAAATACCAGTACCGTCGCACAAAAATCTTTCGGGCATCCGGTTTTAGGGTCGCCAGAAATCCGTTCAGCAGATTTCGCAGCACGATCTTGTCAATGATTTGCTCTGTGGAATCCCCGGACGGGAGGCACGCATGGAGTTCCTCCAGCGCCTGCGTGATAACTCCGCCGCCCCGTTTTTCCGCGTTTTGCTGCTCCCAGCGGTTCAGTGCCAGATTTCGGGTGATCTTACCCAAAAATGTGCGCAAATTGTTTGGCCGCTGCGGTGGGATAGCATTCCAGGCCCGCAGCCAGGCATCGTTGACGCATTCGGCAGCATCCTCCTCATTTTGCAGGATATTTTGGGCTATGAAACGGCAATACCGGCCGTATTTTTTGGTGGTTTCCGATATGGCATTTTCGGATCGATCCCAATAAAGGGCGATAATTTGTTTATCATCCATATCAAAACCTCCTTTCGTTTTGAAAAGGCCTTTCACTCCAATACACCGCAAACGCAGGGACTCCACTACATATTTTCAAAATCATATCACATATTTTTTTAATTGCAAAGGAAAAAGGCTTCCGGTTGTCCGGAAGCCTTTTGATTCAGAAAACCATTAAGAAAAGATAAGCCACAAGGTAGAGGATGCACAAAATCACAATAAATGTGACCATGGTGGGAAACACCATCCGCACGGCGCTCCAATAGGTCTTCCAGCGTTCCTTGAAGGTAGAACGGAACGCGGGCGCCCGGTTTACCTCGAAATTCCGGCGCACATTGCTCATATCGGCGATGGTGCGGCCGTCATCATAATAGCGGACTTTTTCTTTCTTTTCTTTTTTTGCCATGGGTTACTCCTTGTCCAGCAAATGGCAGGCGGCGAAGTGACCAGGTTCGTGTTCCTTGTACTCGGGGATCACGTGCTTGCACTTCTCGGTGGCATAGGGGCAGCGGGTGTGGAACTTGCAGCCCTTGGGGGGATTGGCGGGAGAAGGAATATCACCCTGCAGCTTGATTCGATCCATCTTGGCAGTAGGATCGGGGTTGGGAATGGCAGAGAACAGCGCCTTGGTGTAAGGATGTAAGGGATTGCGGAAGATATCCTCCTTGGTGCCATACTCCATCATGTTGCCAAGGTACAGAACCGCGATCTTATCGGAAATGAACTTAACCACGCTCAAATCGTGAGAAATGAACACATAGGCCAAATTCATATCCCGCTGCAGCTTCTTCAGCAGATTGATGATCTGAGCCTGGATGGAAACATCCAGCGCGGAAACAGGCTCGTCGCAGATAACCAGCTTGGGTTCCACAGACAAAGCGCGGGCAATACAGATTCTCTGACGCTGACCGCCGGAGAATTCATGGGGATACCGCTCATAGTAGTAATCACGCAGGCCGCACTTGTCCATCAGCTCCAGCACATACTGCTTTTCCTGATTCTTGGGCACAACACTGTGAACATGGACAGGCTCCGTCAGAATACCGCCAACCGTATCTCTGGGAGGCAGGCTGGAATAGGGATCCTGGAAGATGATCTGCATCTGCTTGCGGAAGGACCGCATATCCTTGGGCTTGAGGTGGGTGATGTCGGTGCCATTGAAGATGATCTGTCCGCCGGTGGGCTGGTGCAGCTTCAAGATGGCACGGCCGGCAGTGGTCTTGCCGCAACCGGATTCGCCAACAATACCCAGGGTTTCGCCGGCCTTGAGCTTAAAGGAAATATCATTGACCGCCACCAATTCTTTGGTAACCTTGCCGAACATGGTTTTTTTCATGGGGAAGGTTTTGCGCAGATGGCGCACCTCCAGAATACAATCCGGGTCAAAGGGCTTCTGGAAATCCTCCTGGTGCTGCTTCTGCAGCTTTTCCATGTAGGCCGCTTCCAGCGCGGCATCATCATACTGGACAGTTTCCATTACTTTTTCATCAGCCATGGTGAACCTCCTCTCCGTACAGATGACAGGCTACAAAGTGGGTGGGGCTCAGCTGCACCATGCCGGGATAATCGCCGGAGCAATTTTTGCCACACATGGCGCATCTTTCCTTAAAGTAGCAGTGGTTGGGCATATTGATGGGGTTGGGCACATTACCGGGAATATTGTACAGCTCCACATCATCATCCAAGCTCATGGTAGGCTTGGATTTCTGCAGACCGATGGTGTAGGGGTGCTTGGGATCCTTGAAGATCTCCATTACGGTACCCTTCTCAATCACCTTACCGGCGTACATAACCACCACATAGTCAGACATCTCCGCAATAACACCCAGGTCATGGGTGATCAGCAGAATGGAGCCGTCGATCTTGTTCTTAATATCCTGCAGCAGGTCCAGAATCTGGGCCTGGATGGTCACGTCCAAAGCAGTGGTGGGCTCGTCAGCAATGATCAGACGGGGCTCAGCCGCCAGCGCCATGGCGATCATAACTCTCTGGCGCATACCGCCGGACAGTTCATGAGGGAAGGCGCCATACACATTTTCGGGAATGATGCCAACCAGCCGCAGCATTTCGCAGGACTTTTCCTTAGCCATTTCCTTGGTGGCGCCAGGCACATGGATCAGTGTCACCTCATCCAGCTGCTCACCGATGGTGAACACGGGATTCAGGGAGGTCATGGGTTCCTGGAAGATCATGGCGATCTGCTTGCCGCGGATGCGATGGATCTCGTGAATGGGCATCTTGGCAATGTCGTAGACCTTGTCTTCCATTTCATAGCCGCCATTACCGTCGGAGATGGGCTTGCCATGCTCGTCCAGCTTCATTTCATGGGACTTAAAACGGATATTGCCGCTGACGATCTGGCCGGAAGGGCCCTGGATGAGCCGCATGACGGACATGGAGGTGACGGACTTGCCGCAGCCACTTTCGCCCACAACGCCCACAACCGCGTTCTTGGGCACATTGTAGGATACGCCATTGACCGCCCGTACAACGCCCTGCTCCGTAAAGAAGGAAGTGTGCAGGTCTTCGATTTCCAAAATATTGGCGTCATCCTTCATTTCGGACAGGAATTCCGCCTCCTCGCACTTGCGGTTCTTGTAAGCCTCCAGGCGCTTGATCTCCTTGGCATTGGCTTTGGCAATGGCCCGGACTTCCCGGTTTGTGAGATAATTCTTATTCTTTTGTTCTGCCATAATTATCTCCTCGCTTTCGGGTCAAGGGCGTCACGCAGGCCGTCGCCCACAAAGTTGAAGCCCAAAACGGCAATGACGATGCAAACGCCGGCAGGTACCCACACATACCAGTGGTTCTCCAAAATATCGGGGTTGCTGGTGATGATGTTGATCATGGTACCCCAGGCGGCATAGGGAGCCTTCACGCCCAGGTTCAAGTAACTCAAAGTGGCTTCATACAGGATCATGCTGCCCAGGCCCAAGCTCATCTGTACGATCAGCTGGGGCATCACATTGGGCACCAGATGCTTAAAGATCTTACGGCCGGTGGAATAGCCCATGGCTTCCGCCGCCACCATATACTCCTGCTCACGCAGAGAAAGGATCTGACCTCTGACCAAACGGGCCATGCCGGGCCAGGAGATGAAGGTCAAGAAAGTCATCAAAAGGTAAATGCGGTACTGGCTGTCGATGCCCCAGCTGGGATTATCCAGCGCGGTACCCACGATCAGCAGGATCGGGATACCGGGCAGTCAGGTCAGAATATCGCAAATACGCATGATTACATTATCCACAGCGCCGCCGAAATAGCCGGCAATACCGCCCATGATGACACCGAAAATGGTCATCAGGAACACCGCCAGGAAGCTGACAATCAGGGAGATCCTGCCACCATACATCAGACGGACGAAAATATCGTAGCCCTGGTCATCGGTACCCAGAATGTGATCCCGGGAAGGGGCCTGCAGGAAATTGTCGATCAAAGTCTTCTCGGTGGTCTGCTTGATGGTGTAGGTCACGCCATTGACAGTGTAGGTTGTTTCGCTGACAGCATAGCTGGTTTTGCCGCTTCTGTCCAACTCGGTTTCGCCCCATTTGGCATCGTTGGTGTAACCTTCAGTAGTATCTGCCAGCACCAGCGGACCCACAAAACTGAACAGGAACAAGCCAATGACCATCACCAGGCCGATAATACTCAGCCGGGAACGGAAGAAACGGCGCACCACCATCATGGTGGGCGACATCAGCCGCAGATTTTTATCCAGAGGCACTTCCGTATCGACAACGTCCTGAGTCTGCTCTTCTTTATTCTTCATTTCAAGTTCGTCCATACGATTACCTCCTTATCCCAGTTTCACTCTGGGGTCAACCACGGCGTACATCAAGTCCGCCAAAAGCACACCCAGAACGCTCAGAACTGCCAGGAACATATTGTAGCCCATGATGAAGGGAATGTCACCGGCATTCATGGCGGTCAGCGCGATGTTACCGATACCGGGCAGGTCAAAGACCTGCTCGGTAATGATAGCACCGGAGAACAGGCTGGGCAGCAAGCCGGCGAGGCTGGTGACCAGCGGGATCAGCGTGTTACGGAAGGCATGCTTGTTGATGACCACCTTTTCCTCCAGGCCCTTGGCCCGGGCGGTACGGATATAGTCGGAATTCATGACTTCCAGCATATTGGTTCTGGTCATACGCATTCTGCCGCCGATGCTGAGGATCACGATGGTCAGAATCGGGATCACCAAATGGCGCAGATAGTCCATGATCAGAGCGAATCCGGTATAAGTAACCGTTGCGTCCTTCAGACCGGAGGTGGGGAACCAACCCAGTTGCAGGGCCAGGAAATTCTTCAAAATATTACCGAAGAAGAAGGAAGGCAGGCTGATACCGATCATAACCAGCACGGTAACCACATAGTCACGGATGGAATACTGATGGGTAGCGGCGGTAATGCCCAAAGGGATGGCGATCATAAACTCAAAGATGGTGGCAACCAGAGCAACAGCGAAGGACAGCCACATATACTGGCCGATCACATCGGTCACCGGCAGGCCATACTTAAAGCTGATGCCCAAATCGCCCTGCAACATGGCAGACAGCCAGCCCCAATAGCCTTCCAGATAGCTCATCATCTTCTGACCGAAGGTCATGCCGGTGGTGTCGATCAGGCCGTACTGCTTGTACATCATGTCTACAGTTTCCTGAGGGATAGTAGCGCCGCCCTGGTTCATGGCATCCACCTTGGACTGGATATAGTCCACAGGCATCAGACGGATCAGAAAATAGATGATAATGGATACGCCAAGGAGGATCAGCAGAGAATATGCCAATCTTTTACAAATATACTTAAACATAATCCACAACCTTTGTTGTTAATTAGCCCGCAAACTCAAGCTCCCAAATACGGTCCAGAGGAGAAGAATAGGGGTTCAGTTCGCTTTCGGAAGGAACGGTGTCGCTATTGATCACATTGGCATTGTAGGCATACAGCACGCTGCGCTGGTACACAGGCAGTTCGAAAGCCAGATCCAGGATGTAGCCCATAGCTTCCTGATACAGGTCAGCGCGAACGGTCTGATCGTTGGTTTCACGGGCGCGGTCGATGATGTCGCTCAGTTCGTCCAGCAGGCGCAGTTCTTCAGCGGAACCGCTGGTCTTGATGTAGTCATAGCCCCAGGCCTTGGTGGAGGTGGCGGAGGAGTCCTTGTGGTAAACCTGGTACATATCGGGATCCAGAGAGGAGGACCAGGCAGCGGCCCAAACAGTCAGAGAGCCGGTGCTGATCTTGGTCAGGGCGTTGGAGTCACAGACGACTTCCACATCCCAGCCCAGGGAGTTGAGCAGGTCAGCGGCATCACGGAACACCTTGTAGCAGGGGTGATCCTGCAGGGTGGAACCGGCGATGGTGAAGGTCAGCTTCAGATCGGAATCGGAGTAAACAGCCTTAGCCATGTAGCTTTCGATGTTGGCAATGGCAGTAGCCTCGTCCCAGGTGCCCATCTGAGGATAGTTCTTGCCGTTATCCTTCTCAGCGTCGCCGGTGGGGTAAGCCCAGCTGACCTTGGACATATTCCAGAAGATCTGTTCAGCGGTACCGGTACGGTAGTAGTCCAGAGCCAGGGCGGTGTTCATGGCGCACATAATGGCACGGCGCAGGTTCACATCGGTAACCTTGGAGGCGTTCACACCGATATAACCATAGCCCAGCTGCTTGGTGCTCAGGGTCACATAGCCATCGGAGGCCATGCCGGTCAGCTTATCGAAATTGTCGGTGGTCAGAGAGGGCGAAATGTAATGGACAACGCCGGTCTGCAGGGCATTGATCATGTTGTTGGAGCTGACAACCTGGTAACGCAGCAGGCTGATCTTGGCGTTTTCAATGCCTTCACCAACGGTATGGAAGTTTTCATTGGCCTTGAAGTAAACAACGTTGGAGTTGTAGAAGCCGCTTTCGCTGGGGGTATCGCTGCCAGTGTCATCGGTGGCCTTGTAGGAACCGGCGCCCATGGGCAGCTTCACGTTTCTGGTGGACTGGATGACACCGGTCATGAAGTCGAAACTAGCGTATTCCACGCCGAACTTGTTGTTAGCAATATCCATGCCAACCTTGGAGCCTTCGCCGTAGTAGTGCTGAGGAGCAACGGACAGAGCGAAGTTCCAGATGGCCTTGGGGTCAACGCCGTCGATGGTGATCTTCAGAATGTCATATTCCGCGGTGTTGGTGACGGTGCCGTCGGCATTGTGGCCGGAAGCAACGGTATAGTTGGTGCCGTTGACGGTGACGGTGGAACCGGCAGCGTCGGTGTGGCCCAGGGAAACGATGCCTTCGATGTTGGGAACAGCCAGAGAACCGTCATCGCCCACATTGGCGTGCAGAATAACTTCGGTGGCCTTGGCGGTGTACTCGGTGGTCAGGGTGCCGGCAGTGCCCCAGTAAGACAGGATGTAATCCAGCTCAGTGGTGGTCTTGTCGGTGTAAACATACTCGATGGCGGCTTCCTTGGTGTTGATGTTGGAGCCGTACAGAGAGGTCAGGGTTTCGATCTAGGTGCGGTCGATCTTGCCGTCGTCGCCCAGGGCGTATTCCACGTCA
>JAZOBI010000111.1:0-5347 GCA_045595885.1 Faecousia sp.
CCCTTGTACAGGTGCAGACGGGTCATGGCGTTGCGGCCCAGAGTGTTCTTGGGCAGCATGCCCTTGACAGCCAGCTCCATGGCGTAGTCGGAACGCTTATCCATCATGACGCGAGCCTTGGTTTCCTTCAGGCCGCCGATCCAGCCGGTGACGCGGTAGTAGCACTTCTGATCCAGCTTCTTGCCGGTCAGGATAGCCTTATCGGTGTTGATGATGATGACATTGTCGCCGCATTCGACGTTGGGGGTGAAGTCGACTCTGTGCTTGCCACGCAGGATGTTGGCAGCCTCGACAGCGGTACGGCCCAGGGGCTTACCGGCAGCGTCGATCACATACCACTTGCGCTCCAGGGTCTCCTTCTTCAGCAGAGTAGTGGACATATTCTTTCCTCCGAAAGTTAAAATATTTTGACAAATTTAGTAGTTGGGAGTACAATATTCCCAAACAGCTTGATTGTTATATCACACAAAAAAAGAAATGTCAATAACTTTTTTTGTAAATTTTGTGAAACACAACATAAACTCTCAAATGCTTGCAAATGCTCTCAAATACTCTCATTTTCTCACTTGCTATTTTTCGGAAAATTCGGAGGAATCCTAACAATGCAGAAACTTATGGGCCTGATGCGCCGATGCATCGACGATTATGATATGATTCAGGCGGGGGACAGGATCGCAGTTGGTGTATCCGGTGGCAAGGATAGTCTGGTGATGCTGCAGCTGCTGGCTGGCTTGCGGAAATACTTCAATAAGCCGTTTGAGCTGGAGGCCATTACCGTTGACATGGGTCTGGGTATGGATTACGGCGGCATCGCGGCTCTGTGTGAAAAATGGGAGGTGCCATTTCATCTGATCAAAACAGAGATCGGCCCCATAATTTTTGAACACCGCAAGGAAAAGAATCCTTGTTCCCTGTGCGCCAAGATGCGGCGGGGCGCTCTCAACCAGGCAATTTTGGAGTTGGGATTTAACAAGCTGGCGCTGGGACATCATTATGACGACGCGGTGGAAACCTTTGTTATGAGCCTGATTTATGAGGGGCGCATCAGCTGCTTCCAGCCGGTGACGGATCTGGATCGCACCGGTATCATTCAAATTCGCCCCATGCTGTATGTCCACGAAAAGACGGTGGATCATTTTGCGAAACGGATGGAGCTGCCTGTGGTGGAAAATCGCTGCCCTGTGGACAAGTCCACAAAGCGGGAAGAGATCAAGCAGCTTGTGTACGATTTGAGCCAGACCTATCCAGATTTGAAGGATCGAATTTTTGGCGCTATGCAGCGCTATCCGCTGCCGGAATGGGAGCCTCATGGCCGGTATAAGAGGCCGAAAGAACAGGAGTAATGATGGAAAGAGTGTTGATTATTGGCTGCGGCGGTGCGGGAAAATCCACGCTTGCCCGGGCGCTTGGAGAAAAGACAGGCTTGCCGGTAGTACATCTGGATCAAATATACTGGAGCCCCGGGAATTGGGAACACCTATCAAAAGAAGAATTTGATACTCGCCTGGCCATGGAGATTGAGAAACCCCTATGGATCCTGGACGGAAACTTTAACCGCACCATTCCCATCCGCATGGCAAAATGCGACACCATTATTTACCTGGATTTTTCCAGGATGACCTGTCTGCTCAGCTGGGTTGGCCGTGTGATTAAAAATTGGGGTCATGCCCGGGCGGATATGGCACCGGGCTGCAAGGAATGGTTCGATCCGGAGATGGCGACTTGGATTTGGAATTTCAACAAGGAGAACCGGGAAAAATATTACCGAATGCTGAATGAAGCGGAAGGTGTGGAAATCATCGTGCTGAAAAACCGCCGGATGGTGAAGCGGTTCTTGCAATCCTTAGAGCGGTAAATTGTTGTTTACGCATACACCCTATGGCGATATTGTAGGGCGGGAGCAAGCCCCCGCCCTACGGCACCATCGTAGTGCAAAAAACCATTTATCGTACCAACGAAAAGCACCCGGGCGTTGCCCGGGTGTTGCTGTTTACAGCAGCTTAAATTTCCAGTTGCTGCCTACCTTATAATAATAGAATTCGTTGAGTTCGTCAGATTCCATGATCTGCACCATGGCCTCAAAATCGGGCGCCAGGCGGTATTTTGTCAGATCCTGCCGCTTGATCCACAGCATTTCGCCCTCCTCGGAGGAATGAAGCGTGCCGCTGAAGCGGTTGGCTTTGTAAAACAGCACTACATACCGGGCGTCGTCCTGGGTTTGGAATTGCTTGCTGCCACAAAGGACGGGGTTTTCGATGGTCAGCCCCGTTTCTTCGTAAACCTCCCGGATGACCGATTCTACAAAAGATTCGCCTTTTTCCACATGGCCTCCGGGAAAGCAAATGCCGCCCCATTGGGGATCCTTGCGGTCTTGCACAAGGATATTGCCGGCGTCGTCATAGATCATGCACAGGTTGGTAAAGATAGCCTTTTCCATTATCTTGCCCTCGGTAGAATTTCTTTTTCAATAATTTGGACCAACTTTTCCAGTTCTTCCGCGGTGGTGTCCCGGCAGATGGATACCCGGAAGGAACCGTCCATGGTTTCGGGATTTACCCGCATAGCTTCCAAAGTGTGGCTGCGGTGACCTTTGGCGCAGGCGGAACCGGCGGAAACGCAGATGCCGGCATCCTGCAAAATGTTGATAGAGTTTTGGGTGGGGACGCCGGGAATGGAGAGGGATACGATATGAGGCGCATCGTGAGCACCGTTGACCTTCACACCATCTAGTTTACATAACTTATCAATCAGGCCGTTCAACAGCTCCCTTTCCCGGGCGATATCCTCTTTGACGGTGGCGGCGCCTGCGGCACAGGCGGCAGCAAAGCCGAAAATGGCAGGTGTTGCCTCCGTGCCGCTGCGGTAACCACTCTCCTGGCCACCACCCAGCATCAGGGCGGGGAAGGACTTGAGCCGGGGCGAAATGTACAGCGCGCCGGCGCCTTTGGGGCCATGCACCTTATGGCTGGACACGGTGATCAGATCCGCGCCCAGTGTTTTGGCTGCGAAAGGTACTTTCAGAAAGCCCTGAACCGCATCGGTGTGGAAGAAGGCGTCGGGGCAAAGCTTGTGGGTCAGCTTCGCCATTTTTTCAATGGGCATCACAGCGCCAACTTCGTTGTTTACCATCATAATGGAAACAAGAATGGTATCCTTCCGCAGGGCGGTCTTCAGGCTGTCCGGGGTGATATTGCCCAGAGGATCGGGCTGCAAATATGTCACCTCAAAGCCTTGGTTTTCCAGGTCTTTCATATAGTTCAGCACCGCATGATGCTCGATGGCGGTGGTGACGATATGCCTGCCGCGCTTGCCCAACCGCTTGACGGTGCCGGCAATTGCCCAGTTGTCCGCCTCTGTTCCGCCGGAGGTAAAGAAGACTCGATCCGGCTCGGCACCCATGGCGGCGGCAACCTGCTTGCGGGCATCCCGTAAAGTGTGGGCGACATCAATGCCAAAGCTGTACAGGGCGCTGGGGTTGGCCCAACCATCGGTCAGCGCCGTTTTCATCGCTTCCACGGCCTCACGGCAAGGCTTTGTGGTGGCGGAATTATCAAGATAGATCATAGTGTTCATCCTTGTATGTTGCGGTAAAATGTTGTTTACGCTACGATAAGTGGTCATTACGAACCAGCGACCTTGGTGCTCCGCGCAGCGGATTTGAAATCAAAATGATTGCCGGGGGCAATCATACTTTCATTCGGTCACCGGTGTGGCAATCCCCTTCAAAATTGGAGCTATTCCCGTTATTCAATGGGGCTCCCCTCGCCAGTGTGCGCGCTGGCTCGGAATGACAGAACAATCGTAAACAACAATCCACCGTTTTATTTTCCTACGCAAAAACGTTCAAAAATCCTGGCGGTAATGTCCTCCCGGACGGTAGCTCCGGTGACCTCGCCCATGGCTTCCATGGCTTGCTCCACATCGATCAGCACCATGTCCGGTGTCAATCCCAGGCGCAAACCCTGCAGGCTTCGCTGGATTGCATCGTATGCTCTGCGTATGGCGTCGGCCTGCCGGGCGTTGGTTAGAATGGATCCGTCACAGGGCATTTCGTTGCCAAAGAGCATTTCTACCACATCGGCAAACTGCTCCAATCCGTCGCCGGTATTGGCGCAGATTTCGATCACGTTCATAAAGGGCAAATCGCTGGGTACCACCACTTGCCCGAGATCGGACTTATTGATCAGCGCCACAGCGTTTTCCCGGTCACAACACAGGTCAATGATGGCCTCATCCTCGTCGGTCAGCGGCTGAGAGCCGTCGCAGACAAAGATCACCATCTCTGCGTTTTCCACAGCCCGACGGCTGCGCTCCACGCCGATGGCTTCCACCGTGTCTTCCGTTTCCCGGATGCCGGCGGTGTCGATGAGCCGTAATTTTACGCCGCCCACCTTTACGATTTCTTCCACTGTGTCCCGGGTGGTGCCGGGAATGTCGGTAACGATGACCCGGTCATAACCTGCCAAGGCGTTCAGCAGGCTGGATTTGCCCACATTGGGCTTACCTACGATGGCGGCGGCCACACCGCTGCGCAATATTCTGCCCTGACCATAGGTTTGGAGCAGCTTGCTCAAGGAAATGGCATCGCTTCGCAAATTATCGGCATAATTTGCCAGACCAAAATCCTCGATATCTTCATCCGGATAATCCAGCACTGCGTGAAAGTGGCTGCAAAGATTGGTCAGATCATCATAGATGGGCGCAAGCCGTTTCTGCAGAACACCCTCTACCTGGCCGGCGGCATTGGCGGCAGCCTCGGCGGAGTCTGCCTCGATCAAATCGATGACGGCTTCCGCCTGGGTCAAATCCAATTTGCCGCGCAGGAATGCCCGCTTAGTGAATTCGCCACGCTGAGCAGGCCGGGCGCCGGCCATATACAGCGCCTCCAATCCGGCGGCCAGAACAGCGGGGGAGCCATGACAATGGAATTCCACCGTGTCCTCACCGGTATAGCTGTAAGGCCCGCGGGACAAAATGGCGCAGCAGGAGTCGATGATTCGTCCTTCTTTGTCATGAAGCTGGCCCAGTACCAGCTTGCGCTCCGGTGCTTCGGTCAGTGATTTCTTATTATTTAATGTAAATACCTTTCCGGCAATTTCCGCGCTATCGTCACCCGTCAGCCGGATGATGCCAATGGCAGAAATCACATTGCCGGTGGATATGGCAGCAATGGTGTGGGACATAGGAATACTCCTTTTGATTAAGTAAATTGTTGTTTACACTACGATGGTGCCGTAGGGCGGGGGCTTGCTCCCGCCGCCGAAAAATGGTACATTTTTCGGATTTTCCGAAGGAAAATAAACACATTGTGCCTACGGCACGGCATTTTGTATCACAAAATGCCCGG
>JAZOBI010000112.1:0-4014 GCA_045595885.1 Faecousia sp.
CACATACACCCTATGGCGATATTGTAGGGCGGGGGCTTGCTCCCGCCGGGCATTTTGTGATACAAAATGCCGTGCCGTAGGCACAATGTGTTTATTTTCCTTCGGAAAATCCGAAAAATGTACCATTTTTCGGCGGCGGGAGCAAGCCCCCACCGGCACCATCGTAGTATAAACAACAATTTATCTTACCAAATTCTCACTTCCGGTTCCAGGCGGATACCGTTCTTTTCGAACACAATATCAGAAACCTGCCGCAGCAGCTCCTTTACATCCGATGCCGTTGCGTTGCCCAAATTTACAGCAAAACCGGCATGCTTGGTAGAAATGGCAGCGCCACCAACGGTGTAGCCTTTCAGCCCAGCCTGGTCAATCAGCGCCGCGGCATAGCCACCCACAGGCCGCTTAAAGGCAGATCCCGCGCTGGGCATATCCAGAGGCTGAGACGCGGAGCGCTTGGCCTGCAGTTCCCGCATCTTTGCCTTTACAGTTTCACAATCTCCCTTTTGAAGAAGAAACGTGGTACTCAGCACAATCACATTCATCTGCTCCAGGGCGCTGTGGCGATAGGAAAAATCCATTTCTTCATTGGTCAAAGTCCGGATATTTCCGGAAAAATCCATAATTTCTACACTTTCAGCCACATCTTTAATCTCACCGCCGTATGCACCGGCATTCATATACACGCCGCCACCAACGGTGCCGGGGATTCCGTGGGCAAACTCCAGGCCGGTAAGGCCATGATTGGCCGCAAACACGGCCGCACGGGTCATGGTAACACCGGCCATTACCCGGATATGGGTATCGCCCAGACTCTGGATACCATCCAGGCAATCCTTCAGGCAGATGATGATCCCTTTGATGCCTTCATCCGGAGCCAAAACATTGGTACCGGCACCCAAAATGGCAGGCTGGATGCCCAAATGGGCGGCAATTTTCAGAATCTCCGCCAGCTCCTCTGCGTTCTTGGGGAAAGCCATCACCTCGGCATTTCCGCCAATACGGAAAGAGGTATGCCTGGCCATCAATTCATCAAATTTCAGTTCACATTTCGGCGCAAAATCCGCCATTTTCTGTTGTAAAACGGTCATTTTCGTCATAAACGCCTCCGGGCATATCATATCTAATATACTATACCATACATTTGTCCAGTATGCAAACAAATCTTTTGTTTTTCATGAAAAAAGCAGGAGCCGAAGCTCCTGCTCATAAAAAATCAGTACAGACGGATTTTCTTAGCCAGCTGCTGACCGTCAACACGGAAGTAACTGCTGCCGATACCGTCGAAGCCCATTTCGATGGTATGACCGTCGATCCGGGCAGTCAAACAATGGGCATGCTCAGCCAGCGCTTCGTACTCATCGTACACATAGCCGCTGATGACCAGTTCATTGACTCGCTTGACTCTGCGGTAGACGATCTGCCGGCCGCCGTAGGTGGCCTCCAGCAAAACACGATGCTTCACATCCTCCTCGGCTCTGCGCAGAGGCGTAGAGTTGGGAGCCAACTCCCCTTCTGTCTGCTCTACAGGGGTGACAGTCTTTTCTTCGGGAGGCATTTTCTTCAGCTTGGAAGCACTGACGACACCCATGATCAGATAATACAGAACCCAGGCGTGGATCAAAACATCCATAATACCGGAAACTTCGCCCAGCCCCAGATACATCAGACCCATCACAATGGTATCAATCACAAACAGCACCAGCGCTGCCACCAGCCAGCCGGTACGCTTCTTACTGAAAATCCAGCAAAGCAGATAAACCGCCAGCATGATCGCGGCGATGACACAGCCTGTGATCAGCATGGCAGTACCTTCCATGAAATAGCCAAAGACTACCGCGTAGAAGGGAACGGAAATAGAAAACAGCAGCATATTCTCGCTGCCGGCAATTAGCATAACCACATTGACCACGGTTAAAATAATGGTCAGCAGTAAATTGGATCTTGCGGACTTATATTTTACCTCCAGCTGCTCCCGGAGAGAAAGATTCGCCTGGGTTCTTGCCATAAAGATACCTCCAAAAAAGATGGGGCAATCCAAAGATTGCCCCATTGCACAATCATTACTTCTCGACGATTTCCAAAACTTCCATGGGGCAGGCCTTGGCGCAGATGCCGCAGGCGATGCACTTGGAAACGGGGTTGCCTTCCTTATGTACCATAACCTTCATGGGGCAGACCTCAACACACTTGCCGCACTGAACGCACAGCTTCTTGTTGATCATGTAGATACCGGTCTTCTCATTCTGAGTGATGGCACCGTGCTCACAAGCCTTCATGCACTTGCCGCACTGAATGCAGATCTGAGGCTTGGCATCGCCATTCTTGGCAACACCGACCTGAATAGCGCTGAGGGTTACATCAAATTCCTTGTAGAAGGCTTCGGAGCAGGCCTGAACGCACTGCAGGCAAGCCATACACTGGGAGTCTTTCTTGACAGCGAGCTTCTTCATATGGGGAAACTCTCCTTTTCTAATTTTATTACATATAACATTATACAGGCAATATGCAAAAAAATCAACGATAAAAACAGGAATTTTCAAACTTTTTGGTTAGCATTTGCTAACCAAGTAAAACCCACATATTTCCCGGCGTAAACAGCGGATTTCGGGAGATAATAGCATCGAATTCCAAAGATAAGGAGGAAAAACATGAAACACGCTGGAATTTTAATTGCGACTTTACTTTTGATCGTGTCTATGATGACCGCCTGCGGCTGCAGCAGTAATGTTACCACGGATCCCATTGCCACAACAACCACCGCCGCGCCCAGCACCACCCAATCCACTGCACCTTCCACTACCCAATCCACCGCGCCTTCCACCACCCAGGCAACGGAACCCTCCATCACCGACGGAACAGAAGGCGGTGCAGATGCCACCAACGGAACGGAAAATAACGATTCCACACCGCCCATGCGCCGCAAAGGGCCTATGGCAATCCGATAAAAATACCTCCGGCTTTCACCGGAGGTACATAGGATCACAAAATGGTAAAATATCTGGTCAAATTATTCCGGATCCGTTCCGCGGAGCGTACCGCTTGCTGGACAAAATCATAGCCGTCACTTTCTGCCTCCATCCAGGCAGCGCTAATGGCTGGGCCAACCGAAATGGCGGCGCCGTGGCCAAATTTATCAAAGCCATAGGAGCAGATCTTGCCGTTTCCGCCGGGATAATCCAGGCCATCGACCAACAGGAACATCCGCTTATATTTGCCGCGCAGACCCATTACCGCATTGGCATTGGTAGCAGCCGTCAACGCGCCCACATGGCTGTACCCGCACTTCCCGAAAATAGGCTCGCCATAACGGTTGACAAGATCCGCAGCCGCCAGATGCACCAAGCGGGAACCGGTCATGAGATCCTGCAGCTCAGAGGCGGATTTATTGGGATTTCGAACTACAAAAAACACAGCTTTTCCTGCTTTACAGGCCGGCAGGAAGGGTTTGATCACATCTGAGCCGGCGTAAGCGTCGGCAATCATACAATCACAGGGATAGGGACTGTCATCTGCCAGTAATGCCGCGGCGCGCTCTGCCGCCCAGGGAGAATGGTTCGAGGGAGCATCCAAAATCACATAGAACCCAAGCTCCGAAGCCTCCTTCAAGAGGGCGGCCAAATGGGACAGCCCACCCATCAGCGCAAACTGATCAAAGGAAAAACGCACACCGGGCACGGTACCTTTCAAGCCCAGCATCAACTCCCTGCAAAAAACAGCATACGCGTCCGCAGTTACCCGATCCTGTCGGATATGCATGGGGATTTGGGCATCCCTCACAGAAAAATCCACAATAATGGGACATTTCAGTTTACGGATCTTATCTTGGAGCAGATCGACGGACATAACAGTTCCCTCCCACTTTTTTCTTTATTATAACACATATTTCGACCAGAAAACAATACCCAATTCCTATTCTTTGGAAATATAAATGGTTATTTACACATACACCCTATGGCGATATTGTAGGGCGAGGGCTTGCTCCCGCCGGGCATTTTGTGATACAAAATGCCGTGC
>JAZOBI010000113.1:0-2613 GCA_045595885.1 Faecousia sp.
CCCGCCCTACGCTAAGCACCGATGGCAAGAAACAAGGGGCGACATTACTGCCGCCCCTTTCGCGTATCTTACTTACGGATACCCAGCTTGGCGATCAGAGCACGGTAACGGTTGATGTCCTTGCGAGCCAGATAGTCCAGCAGGCTGCGGCGCTTACCAACCATCATCAGCAGACCACGACGGGAGTGGTTGTCATGCTTGTGGGTGCGCAGGTGATCAGTCAGCTCGTTGATGCGGGCGGTCAGGATGGCAACCTGAACCTCGGGGGAGCCGGTGTCGCCTTCGTGAGTAGCGTTCTCCAGGATAACCTGAGTCTTCTTTTCCTTCTGAATCATGGTAATTTCCACCTTTCAATGAATTCCCCTTCTGCCAAGTAACCGTCGGTGAAAATGGGCGTGAAACTGAGCAGAGGGCATAGTAATATCGTCTGGCCATAGCCAGCCCGAATATCCTATCACAAGTTTTCCCGTTTGTAAAGTAAAATTTTCATAAAATCCGAACTTTTTTGGAAAATTTACCGCAGCAGGAGCCTGGTTTCTTCCGCGTTTTTCCGGATTTCCGCCTGCAATTCCTCCAGAGAGCCGAATTTTTGCTCCGGGCGGAGGAATTTGTGGAATTCCAGGGTGATGGTTTTGCCGTACAAATCCCCGTCAAAGTCCAGGATCCAGGGCTCTACCGTCACACCTTCCCCGGAAACCGTTGGCCGTACGCCCACATTGGTCACAGCCGGGTATGTCACTCCGTCCACCAGCGCTTTGCAGGCGTAAACGCCGAATTCGGGGCAAACCACCCCATCCGGCACACGCAAATTGGCGGTGGGGATGCCTAAAGTGCGGCCCAGCTGCCTGCCGGGTACTACTTCGCCGCTGAGAATGTGGGGATGCCCCAAAAAGGACGCGGCCGTTGCCATGTCGCCGGATTCAATCCGGTTGCGAATGTAAGTTGATGAGATCCGTACGCCATCCATGGACTGCTCCGGCACAATGACGCAGGGCAAGCCCATTTCCGCGCAAAATTCCCGCAATTTTTCACCGTCGCCTTCGCCCTTGTGACCAAAGCGGAAATCATCGCCGCAGACAAATCCGGCAGCGCCTTGCTCCAAAAGCTGCAGCAAAAAATCCCGCCATGGAGTTGACATAACTTCTTTGGTGACAACCAGCCGATGGATATGACGGATGCCGAAATGCCGCAGCAGGGCATCCCGGTCCGTATTGGCGTTGATCAGCGCCGGCGGATTGGGAACGAACAGGGCCTGCGGATGCCGGTCAAAGGTGATAGCTGCCGGTTCCGCGGCCATTTCCGATGCCAGCCGGACACATTCGGCCAAAAGCGCCTGATGGCCCAGGTGTACCCCGTCAAAAAAACCCAGGGCAAATATCTTCTGTTTCATAGAAATTCTCTCGTTGGTAAGGTAAATTGTTGTTTACACTACGATGGTGCCGTAGGGTGTATGTGTAAACAACAATTTATATGACAAATTTACACTTCCCAAAAGCTTTTGATGGTTGACATAATGCCGCTCTCGACTTTGGCCAGCATTAAAAATTCGCCATTTTTGGCGTAGGCCCGGTAGGTGCCGTCCGCTGTCTGGACAGAAAAACTGTTGCCGTTGCGGCAGCGCAATTCCTGTTTGTCCGTCAAGGTCACGGCAGGGTAATTGCGGAACATACTGTCCACCGGTCGCAGATACATTTCCGGATCCGATGTTTCCAGCAACGTCTGCAGCGGCACACTTTCTTCGATGCCGTACTCGCCGGCGGCAACCCGGCGCAGCGCCGCCATGCAGCCGCCGCAGCCCAGCGCCTGACCGATATCCTTGCACAATGTGCGGATATAGGTGCCCTTGGAGCAGCGGACCCGCAGGCGAATACCGTCGGCCTCCATCCCCAGCATCGTCAGCTCATGGATGGTGATGGGACGGGGCTGGCGCTCCACTTCCTTGCCCTTGCGGGCCAAGTCCACCAGCTTTTGGCCGTTCACTTTCAGGGCGGAGTACATAGGCGGCACCTGCATGATTTCGCCCCGGAATTTTTGCAGAGCCTGCTCCAGCATTTCTCCGGTGACGAAAGCATCCTGCCGGGTCAAAATGTTACCGGTGATGTCCTCGGTGTCGGTGGTGATCCCCAGCCGCAGCACCGTTTCGTAGGTCTTTTCCGCGTGCTCGAAAAATTCCACCGCCCGGGTGGCCCGGCCTACAAACACCGGCAGCACGCCGGTCGCCATGGGGTCCAGCGTACC
The DNA here is from genome assembly GCA_045595885.1 of Faecousia sp. GTDB lineage: Bacteria > Bacillota > Clostridia > Oscillospirales > Oscillospiraceae > Faecousia. The sequence continues at coordinate 2,239 of JAZOBI010000113.1, forward strand.
GCCGTGGCCGATGCGCTTGGTATGCAGCACGCCACGGAGCTTACTGACCACATCCTGGCTGGTCCAGCCCTCAGGCTTATCAACGATCACAATTCCGTTCATATCAAATCTCCGGCATAGCCTGGATCAGCTTTTCCAGGGCCTCTTCCAGGGTCACATTTTCCATAGAGGCGCCGGCAGCGCCCTTGTGGCCGCCGCCGCCGAATTTCACACAAACAGCTGCCGCATCGTAGCCGGGAACGGCCCGGACAGAGATGCCCGTGTGGCCCTCTTCGTCCTGCTTCACGGTTGCAGCGATCTTCACGCCCTCAATAGAGCGCAGAAAGCCGGACAAATTGCCCATATCCTCTTCCCGCAGATCCAGGGTGCGGTACA
>JAZOBI010000114.1:0-2817 GCA_045595885.1 Faecousia sp.
GCTTTTCGCGCGCAAAGAGCAGGCCATCGACGCCCTTTCCCAGCGTTTTGGTAAACGCCTGCGGCAGCTTGCCGCCAACATTCTGCCCGACCGCCGGGATGCGGAGGAAGTGGTCAGCGATACCTATCTGACCCTCTGGCATACCATTCCTCCCCAAAATCCGGATCCGCTGGAGCCCTATGTCTACCGGGTGGGCAAGAATCTTGCGCTCAAACGTGTCCGGGAAAACACCGCCGAAAAGCGCCGGTGCAATTATGACCTGTCCCTGGAGGAGCTGGAAGGCTGTATTCCCGGTCCCTGTCTGGAAGAAGCCGTCAGCGCCCGGGAATTGGGCCGGGCCATAGATCGGTACTTATCCACACTGTCCCCGGAAAACCGCCGCATTTTCCTGCGGCGCTACTGGTATGGCGACAGCGTTTCCCAAATCGCCCAGCACTATGCTTTGACCCAAAACGCCATCAGCCTGCGACTTTCCCGGATGCGGGACGGGCTGCGGGAGTTTCTGGAACAGGAGGAACTGCTATGAACGAAAAACTGAATGAAGCCATGGATGCAATCCGTGACACCTACATCGCCGATGCCGCCCAGCCCAAAGGGCACAAAAGAATCTGGTGGTTCAGCGCCGTAGCCGCGGCGCTGGTCGTGGTGCTGGTATGGCACGCCGTTGCCAATCCCTTCGTTTCCGCCAAAGCGGTGGCTCTTGCCGATTACTCGGAGGGTGACCGCCGGAGTTACTACGACAGCGCCCACTACTATATGGACACCCTGTCCGGCTTCTTTGCCGATTCCATCAGCCAGGTTCTCTCCGGCAGTAACGGAGAAAATGGCGCCTATTCCCCCATCAATCTGTATCTGGGGCTGGCGGCGGTGGCGGAGCTGACCGGCGGCGATGAACAGATCCTGCAGGCGCTGCAGGTTTCAGATCTGCAGACTCTGCGAAAAATCAGCACCGCCCTCTGGAATGTCAGCTATCTGGACAACGGCAACCAAACACTGCTTGCCAATTCCCTGTGGCTGGACAAGGACCTGAGCTACAACCAGGCCGTCATGGACAGTCTGGCGCAGTACCATTATACTTCCGTCTACCGGGGCAATTTCGGCACCCGGCGCACCAACAGGGATGTTGCCAACTGGCTCAACGGTCAGACCGGCCACCTGCTGAAGGACAGCACAGACGGCATTGATCTGGATGCTGACACCGTGTTCGCCTTGTACTCCACCATTTATTTCCAGGCAAAGTGGAGCAGTGAATTCAGCGCCTCCAAAAATACCAACGCTGTTTTCCACGCTGCCGGCGGCGATATTTCCTGCACCTACATGAACAAGCAGCGAATCAACGGCTTTTACTACTGGGGTGAGGATTTCGGCGCCATTACCCTGCACATGAAAGACGGCAGCCAAATGTGGCTGATTTTGCCGGACGAAGGCAAAACAGCGGATGATGTGCTCTCCTCCGGCCAGTACGCCGAAATGCTCTTTGGCAGCTGGGAAAACAGCAAAGCCATGCTGATCAACCTGAGCCTGCCCAAATTCGACATCCGTTCCTCCGGTGATTTACGGGAAGATTTGATGGCGCTGGGCATCACCGACGTATTTGACCGAAATGCCGCCGACTTTTCCGCCGCCATACCGGACTCTGCCGGTGATGTGTGGCTCAGCGCCGTGAATCAGGCCACCCGGGTGGCCATCGACGAAAAGGGTGTCACCGCCGCCAGCTATATCGAATTTCCCGGTGCCGGTGCTGCCGCGCCACCGGATGAGATCATTGATTTCATTCTGGATCGGCCATTTTTGTTTGTGGTGACCAACAACTTAGGTCTTCCGCTGTTTGCGGGTGTGGTCAATGAACCGTAATATGCCAGGGTTTGCGGAAAGTTGTGGAAACGCCCACTTCCGGTTTGACAATCGGCAGAAAATCCCCTATATTATATGTTGTAGAACAATGTGACCAAGTCACGGTAAGTTGGGAAAATATGCTGTATATTCGCATCAAACCAAAACAGAAGGAGAGATTTCTATGACCATCACCAACGACATTCGCTACATCGGCGTCAACGACCATCAGGTAGACCTGTTTGAAGGTCAATATATCGTGCCGGGCGGCATGGCCTACAATTCCTATGTGATCCTGGACGAGAAGATCGCCGTTATGGACACCGTGGACAAAAATTTCATCCAGCCCTGGCTGGAAAATCTGGAATCTGTGCTGGCAGGCCGCAAGCCCGATTACCTCATTGTGCAGCATATGGAGCCTGACCACTCTGCCAATATTCACGCCTTCCTCACCGTCTATCCTGAGGCTACCGTGGTTTCTTCCGCCAAGGCTTTCGCCATGATGAAGAATTTCTTCGGCACCGACTATGCCGACCGCCGTATTGTCGTTGGGGAAATGGACTCCCTCTGCCTGGGTAAGCACACCCTGACCTTCGTCACCGCCCCCATGGTGCACTGGCCGGAAGTTATCGTGACCTATGATTCCTATGACAAGGTGCTGTTCTCTGCCGACGGCTTCGGCAAATTCGGCGCGCTGGACGTGGAGGAAGAATGGGATTGCGAAGCCCGCCGCTACCACATCCGCATCGTTGGTAAATACGGCCCCCAGGTGCAGGCGCTGCTGAAGAAGGCTGCCACCCTGGATATCGCCATCATCTGCCCCCTTCACGGCCCCGTGCTGACCGAGAATCTGGGATACTATATCAATAAGTATGACATTTGGTCTTCCTATGCTGTGGAAGACGATGGCATCGTGGTGGCATACACCTCCGTTTACGGCAACACCAAGGCAGCGGTCGAGTTGCTGGTGCGGAAGCTGGAGGA
>JAZOBI010000115.1:0-4412 GCA_045595885.1 Faecousia sp.
TGCTGTAAAAAGCAGTTTGACCAAGGAGGTGTCACCATGGCTGTCCCTAAGTGTAAAGTGTCCAAGGCCCGTCGCGATAAGCGTCGTGGCGGCAACTGGAAGCTGTCTGCTCCCAGCGTAACCGTCTGCTCCAAGTGCGGCGAGCCCGTTCAGCCCCATAGAGCTTGCAAGGCTTGCGGCAACTACAATGGCCGTCAGGTCCTGGCCGCCAAGGCTGACTAAGGCAGGAAATACAAGAGGAACGCTTCCGCGTTCCTCTTTTTCCTTGCTTGGGGTTGGTAAGATAAATTGTTGTTTACACATACACCCTACGGCACCATCGTAGTGTAAACAACCATTTATCTTACTAACCTGTTAATAATATACCCATTGATTTATTCACAATTTTGTGGCATAATATTCCAAATGAAAGGATGTGTGTTTATGGCAAAACCTTTGGTTGCGATTGGGGGTCGGCCCAATGTGGGCAAGTCCATGCTGTTTAATAAGTTGACGGGTCGCAGAGTGTCCATTGTTGAGGATACTCCCGGCGTGACCCGTGACCGTATTTACGGCGATTGCGAGTGGTGCGGCCGCACCTTCAGCCTGGTAGATACCGGCGGTATTGAGCCTAATACGGAAAATGATATGCTGAAATTCATGCGCCGCCAGGCGGAAATCGGCATTGAATTGGCCGATTGCATCGTCATGGTGGTGGATGTAAGGTCCGGCGTGACGGCGGCTGATCAGGATGTGGCTACCATGCTTCGTAAATCCGGCAAGCCGGTTTGCCTGGCTGTCAACAAATGTGACTCCATCGGCCATGTGAACCCCGATGTGTACGAATTCTACGGTCTTGGTATTGGTGATTTGTTTGAAACCTCTGCTGTTCATGGCCATGGCACCGGCGATTTGCTGGATTGGTGCCTGGAGCAGTTCCCGGAGGAAACGGAAGAGGATGAAAAGGACGAAACCATCAAGGTGGCTATCGTGGGCAAGCCCAATGTGGGTAAGTCCAGCCTGCTGAACCAAATTCTGGGTGAGGAACGGGTCATCGTTTCCAATGTAGCCGGCACCACCCGGGATGCCATCGACTCCTATTATGAAAATGAAACCGGTAAGTACTGTCTCATCGACACCGCCGGTATGCGCCGTAAGTCTAAGGTGGACGATGTCATCGAGAAGTACTCCAATCTGCGCTCCATCAGCGCCATTGAACGTGCGGATGTATGCCTGATTCTCATTGATGCCAACGATGGCGTCACCGAGCAGGATACCAAAATCGCGGGTCTTGTCCATGAAGCAGGTAAGGCCGCTATCATTGTTGTCAACAAGTGGGACGCGGTGGAAGACAAGGAAACCAATACCATGCGTGACATGGAGAGAGATGTCCGGGAGGGTCTGAGTTACATGACCTATGCCCCCGTAGTATTCCTGTCGGCGCTGACCGGTCAGCGGGTGGATAAGCTGTTCCCGTTGATTCAGGAGGTTAACAAGCAGAACACCATGCGCATTACCACCGGTGCGCTGAACTCCATTCTGGCGGATGCTACTGCCCGTGTGCAGCCGCCTTCTGACAAGGGCCGCCGGCTGAAGATCTACTACATGACCCAGGCCAGCACCAAGCCGCCCCATTTCGTCATTTTCTGCAATGATGCCCGGCTGTTCCATTTCTCCTATCAGCGGTATCTGGAAAACCAGATCCGGGATATTTTCGGCCTGGAGGGTACACCGGTTCGTATTACCATCCGTCAAAAGGGTGACAAGGAGGAGTAAACCATGTGGTTTGCCATTGTGATCACCGCCCTGGTATGCTATTTTTTGGGCAACCATAACGGCGCCATTTGCGTTTCTCATATGCTGGGCGACGATGTCCGCAGTCACGGCAGCGGCAACGCGGGACTTACCAATTTCATCCGTAGCTACGGTGCCAGCCGCAGTGCGTTGGTGATTGCCATTGACGTGCTGAAGGCGGTCTTTGCCTGCCTGCTGGGCGGAATCGTGTTAGAGCCCTTTGGGTACGCGCTGGAAGGCCGTGCGCTGGGTGGTGTCTGTGTGATGCTGGGCCATGATTTCCCGGCGCTGGCGGGCTTTAGGGGCGGCAAGGGTATTTTAAGCGGTTGGTTCATCGCCTGGACAGTAGATTGGCGGATCGGCCTGCTTATCGGTGTGGTATTCTTCACCACCTATCTGCTAACCCAGTATGTTTCCCTGGGAAGTGTACTGGCGGCGACAGCCTTTGCCGTTGGTTTCGCGGTATTCCACCATGATAACCTGTGGGTATGCCTGGGCGGTGTGTTTATGGGATTGCTGACGGTTTTTCAACATCGTGGAAACATTGTTCGGCTTCTGAAAAAGGAAGAACGAAAGACCAACCTTTTTAAGAAAGGAAAACAAGAATGAAAGTTGCAGTCATCGGAAGTGGTGCGTGGGGCACGGCTCTGGCCATCCGTCTGTGCAAAAACGGCCACGATGTGACCATGTGGACCTATGAAAAAGAGTTGATTTCCGAAATGGAATCCACCCGCCGCAATCCCAGATTGCCCAACGCGGAGCTTCCTGAGGGATTGAAAATCAGCGGCGACTATGGCTGCGCGGCCGGCTGCAAGCTGGTGGTGATGGCAAGTCCGTCCTTTCCGCTGCGCGGTGTTTGCAAGGGCGTGGCGCCTTTTATCGACGGGGATGCCGTGGTGGTTTCCGTTACAAAGGGTCTGGAAGCCGGCACCCATCTGCGCATGAGCCAAGTGGTGGCGGAAGAAACCTGCAGGGAAGTGGTGGTACTCACCGGCCCCAGCCATGCGGAGGAGGTTTCCCAGGGTGTTCCCACCGGCCTGCTGGCGGCCAGCAAGAATCAGGCGATGGCGGAGTTTGTGCAGGATGCGTTTATGTCCGATGTGCTCCGTGTCTACACCAGCGATGACCCTGTGGGCGCGGAACTGGGTGCCGCGCTGAAGAATGTCATTGCCCTGTGCGCCGGCATCAGCGACGGCTTGGGCTGTGGCGACAACACCAAGGCCATGCTGATGACCCGTGGGCTTACAGAAACCGCCCGTTTGGGCGTATCCATGGGCGCCGATAAGGACACCTTCAAGGGTTTGTCCGGCGTGGGCGATCTGATCGTCACCTGCACCTCCATGCATTCCCGTAACCGCCGGGCCGGCATCCTCATCGGCCAGGGCAAGTCTGCGGAAGAAGCCATGAAGGAAGTGGGCGCCGTGGTGGAAGGTTACTATGCCGCCAAGTCCGCTTATGAACTGGGAAAGGCGCAGGGCGTGGATATGCCCATCACCGAGGCTGCCTACAAGGTGCTTTATGAAAATGTGGATGTCCGTGTGGCTGTGCAGAGTCTGCTGGCCCGGAACCGCAAGGCCGAGTCGGAAGATACCGGCTGGATGTAAGAAATCAAACCGGCTGATCCCAATGTGGTCAGCCGGTTTATTATTTATGAAATGTTTGTAAAATGTGGACAAATGTGCTTTACAAAAAAACGCAATGTGATATTATCATAATGTGAAAAGGAAACAGTACGAGAAAAGGAGGGAACCTATGAAAACGCGTAAGGTGATTTTTGCCATAGCCTTGGTATTTGCTCTGTTTATCGGCTGCGCGGTATCTGCCAGTGCCGAGGAGACCGATTGGAGTCAGGTAGACTGGTCGCAAGTTGATTTTACACAATTGGATTGGAACCAAATTGATTGGCGCAATGCTGATGTTAAGACCATGCTCCGGGAACTATATGACTTCATGTGGGATTCGGATAGATGGGATATCTTCTTCCAGGATTTGGATACCTGGCTGCGGGACGAAGCGGAACTGTTTGAGGTGTTCCGGGTTTATAGCGGAACGGATGGCGCTTTTTCGGAAAGCGTATCCGGCGTTTTGTATGATCGGTTCAAAGAAGATCCCTATGGATTTATTCAGGCGCTGACGGGGGAAGATGCGTTTTTGCAGGAAGCGCTGATTTTCGCTGTTTGCTATTATGGCGACTATTCTCCAGAGGAATTTGCCGCTGTTTTAGGCGGTGTCCAACTGCCGGCGACGGCTACGGATGCGGAGCGGACCATTTGGACGGAGATTCTCCAGATGGCTGAGACGAATTATAATGTAGTTCCTACCGGCGATGGAATCGGGGTTCCGTTTGCCTTGCTGATGCTTGGCGCGGCAGGCTTGGTTCTTTTGGTGTGCGGAAGGAAGAAATTTGTCGCATAGAGCCCTTTCGCCATCAAGGTGGGATCATCAACAAATAACAAAAAACGCCACCGATTTCTCGGTGGCGTATTTCATCGGCAGGGGATCAGATGGCGCGCTCAACCTTGTTGGAGCGGAGGCATCTGGTACAAGCGTACACATGGCAGGGAGTACCGTTAACGACAGCCTTGACGCGCTTGACGTTGGGCTTCCATGCACGGTTGGAACGTCTGTGGGAGTGAGAA
>JAZOBI010000116.1:0-8876 GCA_045595885.1 Faecousia sp.
CACTGTCCGGCTGGGAGATTAAAAAACGAACCACCCAAACCTCCCCGATTGCATTGCAACCGGGGAGTTTATGTTACATAAAGGCCTCGGCGGTGTTATTCAAAACCAAAGCACTGAGCATGAACAGAACATCAGCATCCGCAAAGTCTACCATACGCAGATTCATGCGGGACATAACCCGCAGGTCGATCAGCGTAACAGACTGGTAATCCTGTACGAACAGAGGCGCGATGCTGCTGCCGAAGGAATCCCGGAAAATCACCAGCTTTTTGTCGGTGGTGGCATTGGGATTCTCGATGGTGACAAAGCCTTTCTTAGCACCGCCCATGAAAATGTTGTAAGGATCGCTGCTTTCCAGCTGAGATTCATCGTATACAGCACCGGGCTTCAACTCTACATTGACGGTCAGGCTGTCCAGAAGCTCGCTTCTGAGGATACACAAGGAATCCGGTTCCATGGGCAAACCTGCTTTGCCGTACCATACGCCATAAAAAGGCATATCAATGGTTTCCATGGTGTAGTCGTCCGCATTGGGGCCGGCCACGCCCATACTCTGGCAAAGCAGCTGGGCTACGGGAAGAATCGCTTCCTGCCGCCAATGGGTATCGGTGGTATAGAAGTAGTCCAGATTCAGTGTGCCGGTCATGTCGATGTATTCGCCCCAGCTCATCTGGGTCTGTACCTCTGTGAACAGCCGGTCATAATCAAAGGTGGGCAGAGCGTTGTTCTGGGCCAAATAGTAGTTTTTATCCGGAATAATGGATACATAAACCTGAGAAGTCTGGTCTTTGATGAAATTCTCGTATACCTGATTCAGCGCGTCCATGCGTTTTTGGAAATGTTCCTGATTAAAGGTCATATTGTGCTGGGAAAGGTGGCCGTCCATATAGAACATACCGTTCGCGTCGGTCTTTTGATTCAAAAGGAAGGTGTGCAAAGTGCCTTTGAACTGACGGAAGACATCACGCAAAGGAAACTGATCACTGACATACTCCGAAAAATCGTCCTGAAAACTGCCGCTTAGAAAAGCGTCCCAGGAGATTTCTGGCATCTGTGCCAAAGGCCGGCGTTCCGATTCGGAAACCTCTTTTGCCGGAACAAACCAAATAAAAACGGTAAAAACCAACCATACTGCAGCCAAAATGCCGGCGCCGATGGTGAAAAACTTTTTATTCATAGGGGATCCTCCTTAAAAATCGGCGTACAGGTTGCCGATATTGCCGCCACTGAGGAGATAACCGACACAAAGCAGCAACAGAACCACCGGCACAAGGATTTGCAGTACCTTTCCGGCCTTGGTTTCCGCGATTCGCAGGGCATAATTGCGCACCAACGGTGTGACACCCACAACGCCTACTACAAACAGCGGCAGATAGCTGCACAAATAGAACAGGGCCTGCTTGCTCAGCATCGGAAGCCCGCACAGACCGAACATACTGCCTAAGTATTTGCCGGCGGTGGCCAAATCCGGTGCGCTGAACAGTACGAAGCTCAGCATGACCACAAGAACCAAATAGATGTGCTGAAGGAATTTAGGCAGTTTCTTAAAGCCGGGCACCCATTTCTCAAACATCAGCAGCACAGCAAACAGCAGACCCCACAGCACGAAGGTCAGTCGGAAGCCGTGCCACAAACCTGTGAAGGCCCAGATGGCCAGGGTGTTGAGAATCCAGCGGCCTTTTCCGACCCGATTTCCGCCCAGGGGGATATACATATAGTCCTTGAACCAGGACGCCAGGCTCATGCGCCAGCGGCGCCAGAAATCCTGGACGCTGAGGGCGGTATAGGGATAATGGAAATCCTCCTTGAAAGAGAAGCCCATCATCTGGCCGATACCGATGGCCTGATCGGCACAACCGGAACAATCATAGTACACATACAGCATCAGCGCAGCGGCATAAATCCAGTAAAACAGCACACTCTGATCCGTGGATTCCTGCAGGAAGGTGCCCATTTGCAGGAAGCTTGCGCCGAGGATTACACTCTTGGAAAGGCCAATGATAAATCGACGCAGACCCAGGAAGAAATGCTCCCGGGTGTGTTCCCGCTTTTCAAACGCTTCGGCCAAATCCGTATAGCGGACGATGGGGCCAAACATCAGGCAGGGGAACATCAGAAGGAAAGAGGCGAAGGTGATGGGATTTTTCTGGGGCGCAACCTTACCGCGGTACACATCCACGGTGTAACTGATGCCCCGGAAAGTATAAAAGCTGATACCAATGGGCAAGGCCAGAGAAAGCGCGCTTTCGTTCAGCCCCTTGAACAGGGCAAGCAAGGCCATGCTCAGCACTACGGAAATAATCATCCAGGTTTTTTTCCAACCGATTTTTTCCGCCTTGGCGATTGCCAGACCGCAGCCATAGAACATAGCGGCGGTCAAAAGGATCAGCGGCAGATACTGGGGACTGCCCCAAAGACAGAATGCCAGGCTGCCTACCAGAAGTACAAGGTTCTTCAGTTTGCCGGGTACCGCAAAATAAAGCAGCATCATTACCGGGAAAAAGAAAAATAGAAATGGAATGCTGGAAAAGGTCATTTGATTTCCCTCATTTCAGTTAGGATTCGGTGAAAAAGGCAGCGGCCTGCTGGGTCGCTGCCTTTTTGGTATTTGTTAATTAGGCCATGGCACCGTCAAACACGGTAGTGGCGTTGGGGAAAGCGGTGGAAACAGCGGTGCGGAAGCTGTCGATGTTCTCGGTGTCACCGAAAGCGTACAGAACAAAATTGTCGCCCAGGGAGCAGACCAGCAGGTGAGCGGGGGAACCGCAGACGAACTGAGTGCTCATCAGAGTGTCCTTCATGGTGTTGGCAAAAGCGGCAGCATCGGCAACCTGGAAGGCAGCGGCGGTGAACACGTTGGCGTTCATGCCGTGCATAACGGAAGCGGCAGACTGGATTTCGCTCATGTTTGCTTCGGGAACGTAGAACAGGAACTGCAGGGCGTCGGTGTCTTCCAGAACAACGTTACCGGGAACACCGGAAACCATTTCGGTGTAGCCGCCGCCCATGAAGTAGTCCTTGTATTCAAAGTCCCAAGCGGACCAGATGGTTTCCATCATTTCCAGAGCGGAAGCAGGACCCTGAACCTGGGGAGCGGTGGAGCTGGGAGCAGTGGAGCTGGGGTCGGTGCTGGGGGTAGTGTCGTTGGTGGAGTTGTTGGGGGTGGTAGTGGTGTCCTGGTTGCCGCAGCCTACGAACAGGCAGCAGATCATGACACAAGCGATCAGAACAGAAAATACACGTTTCATTGATGTTTACCTCATTTTCAAATAATAATATGTTGGCATACCACATTCGGTGGGCAAATGCCCGCGTTGTGGGAAATGCACAATCTTTGCGACTTAATTTTTGTATTTGCCGCAAAAACTTTGTGGATTATACCAAGAAGCTAGGCATTTGTCAATGGGGAATGATGAACAGAGGGTAAACATCTTGTGAAAGAATTGAAAACGTCAGAAAACTAAACGAATTGCTTCTTCTGATTCTCGTTGAGATTTTTGAGTTTGTTGTAATAGGCCAAATTTTGCAGTAACAGCTTCATGGTGCGATCCAATTCGCTGCCCTCCCGGTAATCCGCCTCAAACATCCAATCTACACGCTCGTGCTTCAGCAGAGGCGCGGCTTTATGCTGATTTCCGTTGGAATAGATGGCGATCGAATGGCCTCCGGACTGCTTTACCAGCTTCATGCAGGGTACGTCCGTCAATCCATCACCGATATAGATCATGTTGCTGAAAAAAACCCGCTTTTCTGAATCCGGCCGGGAATTGTTCAGGTCCACATCATTGTTGATATCCAGAACACCTTTGTTGATGCGGTATACAAACTGGGTTTTATTGGTATAGTTAACTGCCATCTTGGGCCAGTATGCATACCCGTTCTTGTAGAGAAATTCGCAGGCATAAATCCGCTTGAAATATTGGGCGATGGAGGTGCCTTCGATAATCTCTTTCAGTCCGGACGACAGCACATAATGCTCTACTTGAACCCCGGCCTCATCGGCATACCGGTTGATTCGCTCAAACCAACCTTCCACACCGGGATGATACTCAATATCCTTGCCGCAGGCAACCAAAGATTCCCGGGTCAGCAGATTACCACTTTCCCGCGCCTTTTCCACCATGCAGTACATATAGGTCAGAATACTGTCCATGATTTCTTCTGCGGCAACGTCGGCAGTGTGATTCCAAAACTCATGGGGCTGCATACCTACACTGGGAATGAAGGTGTATTCCTGCATATCCCGGGTACAGAGTGTTTTATCAAAGTCATACATGATGGCAACAATGGGCTTACTCATAATGAACTCCTTTCCGGTCAAGGGATGTTTTGTATATTATATCATCCGCCTGATTTTTTGTCAACGAATTGCCCAATAGCGCAGACGACGCAGCAACCATCGTTGCTGCGTCGTAGGTTTATCAGGTTTCAAAAGCGCATAAGGCGGACTTGGCGGCCCGGACGGCTTGCGCGTCCGTCTGTTGAATATGCCACTCGTCCAAACCGGGTAAGCCCATGGGAACGCCTTCACGACGAAAAATCATTCGGCTTTCCCGGTCTGTTTTGCCGCTCATGTGAAAAGCGAAGGCTTGCGGATACTTTTGCCGATAATAGGCAATCACGGATGCGTTGACGCCGGCACCGATCAGCACTTCCGGGCCGCTCAGCGCGTCACGCAGCTGCAGCAGCTTTGCGATTACGGGCTCACCCAGAGTGCAGTTGGATGCGGCGCCGCTGGTCAATACGGTGTCGATCCCAAGTTCCATGGCGCGCTGATAAGTGTCCAATGGATCCCGGGAAACATCAATGGCTCGATGTAATGTAATTCCGAAACCGGCGCCTGCCTCCAGTAAAGGCCGCATGGCGACCGGGTCCAGATTTCCGTCGGGTGTCAGGCAACCAATCACAAATCCATCGGCGCCTGCGGACTGTAATTCCCTAATTTGTCGGCACATAAGATGAATTTCGTCCTGATCGTATAAAAAATCACCGGCGCGGGGGCGCATCAGACACCGAATGGGAATATCCGATTCCTGACGAATTTGCTCCAGCAGGGCAGGGTAGGGCGTTAATCCGCCGGCCAGCAGGGCGCTGCAAAGCTCCAGCCGATCCGCGCCGCCATCAATGGCGGCTCTGGCCGAGGCATAAGAATCCACACAAATTTCCAGCAAGGCTATGTTCTCCCTTCTTGATAATGAAAAGGCACCCGATATTCAGAAGAATACCGGGTGCCGATGGAATCAATCCTTCCAAATGATCTCGGGGTACACGCCGTTGCGACGCATATCAGCCAAAGCGTTGACAACAACAGGCTTGTCCTCCTTATAGGTGACACCGTACCATTTGTCCTGGCTGGACAGTACGCGGACTCTTGCCTTGCCGTCGGACAGCAACTGGCTGACGACCAAGGGCAGGAAGTACTCGCACTTTAGGGGGTTGGTGGGCAGATTCGCGTCCAGGAATGCAGGGAAACGGGCGGCTGCCTCATCCAGATAGCTGCGGTTGAAACCCCACATATTCATGGAAACCAGGGTGTCATTGGGCAAATCGGTCCAGGTAGCACCGTCATCTTCTGTGAAGCGGGGCATCTGCTCGCCTTTGACGATTTTGGTGCGCTCAACGATGGTATCCAGATAACCATCGGCGGTGCTGGTGCAGACACCGCGGGCTACGCTGCCGTTTTCCGTAACGGTGTTCTTCAGCAGATAGCCAACCATGACATATTCATAGGATTCGGATGTGTCTGGATGGTCGCACAGATAGTCATAAATGGTTTTGAAAGCGCCAACACCGTAGTAGTCGTCGGCATTGATGATGGCAAAAGGTCCATCAACCATATTTCTGGCTGCCAAAGCAGCGTGGGCAGTGCCCCAGGGCTTAGTGCGGCCTTCCGGGACGCTGTAACCGGCAGGCAAATCGTCACTAACCTGATAGGCATATTTGATTTCCATTTTTTTGGGTACTTCGGGGCCAATCACTTCCTTAAAGGTTTCTTCCAGTTCGGGTTTGATGATAAATACAACGGTCCGGAAGCCGGCGCGATAGGCATCAAACAGGGAATAGTGAATGATGATATTGCCGTGTTCATCTACGGGATCGATCTGCTTCAGGCCACCGTAACGGCTGCCCATGCCGGCTGCCATTACTACGAGTACAGGCTTATTCATAGGTGTTCCTCCTGAATGAAAATTTGAAGCAAACAGGGGATTTCAGAGAAATCCCCTTATTTGCGTATGAAATGGAATCACTTAACCCTTGACGCCGCCGGCGGTCAAACCTTCGGTCAGGTTCTTTTCGATGGACATGAACATGATGACCACAGGAATGATAGCGAAGATGGAAGCGGCGAACAGGTACTGCCAGTGGATCATATTATAGCCGTTGAAAATGTTGATGCCAACGGTCAGCGGCTTGAGGGTGTCGGTGGAGATCAGGCACAGAGCCACGGTATACTCGTTCCAGGCGTTGATGAAGATGAAAATCAAGGTAGTTACAATGCCGGGGGCTGCCATAGGAAGCAACACCTTGATCATGGATTGGATCCGGTTGCAGCCGTCGATGGTGGCAGCCTTCTCCATTTCGGGAGAAATGCTCAGGAAGGTACCGCGCAGCAGCCAAATGGTAAATGCCTGGTTGAATGCAGCATTGATGAAGATCAGACCCCAAATGCTGTTGGACATATGCAGGTTTACCATGACCTTATAAATACCGATCAGCAGAACCACAGGGGCGAACATCTGGGAAACGATGATGAAGCCCAGGAAAGCGGTCTGACCTTTGAATTTCATACGAGCCAGGGCGTAAGCGGCGGGGATACCGCAGATCATAGCGATCAGGGAGGAACCGCCGGCGATGAGAATGGAGTTGAGCATATAGCGGCCCATGGGCGCCAGTTCCCAAATATCGACGAAATTGCTCCAAAGAGCATCCACGGGGAAAATGGTGCCTTCCATGGCGTAGATTTCAGCACGGCTCTTCAGAGCGGTACAGAACATAGCGAAGTAGGGATACAAGGTGACTACGCAGATAATGGTCACCACTAAATAAAGCAGGGTGCGAAGAATCATGCTCTTTACAGAAAGGGGTTTACGCATAATCACTCTTCATCTCCTTTCCTCAATGTGGAAATCATGTAGATACTTGCGCAGATCAGCAGAATTGTGAAGCCTATAACGGATACGGCAGCGGCTTCGCCCTGCTTAGCGTTATAGAAGGCCAGTTTGTACAGATATGTGACCAGCGTGTCGGTCTGGTAAGCGGGGTCGCCTTTGGTCATGGTCCAAACGATGGGGAAGGAGTTAAATACATAGATGATATTCAGTACCGTAGCCACAGTCAGGCTGGACTTAACAAGGGGCAGGGTAATGTTGAACAGCTTCTGGAAATAGTTGGCGCCATCCACAGTGGAGGCTTCGTAGTAGGAAGAATCGATGCTCTGCAATCCGGAAAGAACCGTAAAGCAAACGAAAGGCACGGTAACAAAAATACCGCAGGCGATCTCCCAGGCAAAATATGCTTGGGGAGTGGGCGTCCAGTCGATGTTGGTGGTGATGATACCCAGGGCTTTCAGCAGGGTATTGAGGGTGCCGTAGTCCTTATTGATGATAAAGTTCCAAACGGAAGCCTGGATGACCAGGGTGGTAGCCCAGGGGAAAACCACGATGGCGCGGGCAATCTTACGACCCTTGAACTTGTTGTTCAAAATCAGCGCCAGAATGAAGCCCAAAACTGTGGAGATTACAACCACCGCGATGGTCCAAACAATGGTGTTTGTCAGAACCGTGGAGAATTCAGAGTTGTTGACCACCTTGATGAAATTATCAAAACCGGCAAAGCCACGAATCTTACCGGTTTTGCTGACATCGCTGAAGGCCATGCGGAACACGGTAAAAATGGGGGTAATGATAAAAATGCACATGAGAATAATACTGGGCGCGATCCAAATGTAGGGTTCGATTTTGTTGAAAACCTTTTTGCGGTTGTTAAGTGTGATTGGCTTCTTACTCACAAAGGTACCTCCCTTTCTAGGCTGCAGGTTCAGTGCCTGCGCTGCAGCCACTGTCAAAATGCTGCCATTAACAACATTTTGAAAATGGCTGCATGATAAATGGGCCGGGCCATAAAGACCCGGCCCATCGTTATGCGTTTTTTACGCGGCTAAAATGGAATTAGCCAGCGATTTCGGACTGCAGAGCATCCAGCAGAGTCTGAACGTCATCGCCCAGCAGAGCCTTCTGCAGAACTTCGATGACGCCCTGCTTCACATCGGCCCACTCAGCCTTAGCGGTGGGGTAGAAGTAGGAAGAGCCAACGATTTCAATCCAGGCAGCGTTAGCGGGGTCGGCAGCAGCCATGATCTCGCCACCGGCGGAGGTAGCGGGCAGGAAGCCTTCCATGATAACCCAATCGGAGTAACGCTCGTCCTCGTAGAAGAAGTCGAAGAAGGTGGTGACAGCGGCCAGCTCAGCATCGGTGTAGTCGTTGTCGAAGCACATGAAGCGGTCCATAACGCCCTGAGAAACAGCGCCGTTAGCGTTGTTGGTGGGGATGGAAGAAACGCCCCAGTTGATGGAGTAGCCACCGGCGGTCAGGTAGGTGGGGATGGAGTTGGGGCCGATCATCATAGCGACCTTACCGGCGCCGAACATATCCTGGTTGGCGTAGCGGGTCTCCTGAGCGGGATCGGAGTTGGTCAGGCCGTCCTTGACCATGCCAACGATGAACTCGATAGCTTCCACGTTCTCAGCGGAGTTCAGAGTCCAGTTGCCCTCAGCGTCGGTGAAGTTACCGCCGTTGTTCCAGATGTAGTAAGCAAAGCAAGCCTGGCCTTCGTCGGTGGTCATGTCAACGCCCCAGGGATAGATGGAGCTGTCATA
>JAZOBI010000117.1:0-5749 GCA_045595885.1 Faecousia sp.
GCTTGAAAATCTCCTTCGAGCATCTAACATCAGCGTGGTAGTCAGAGCTTGCCGCCCACAGACGCACGATGTCCGCGCCAAAGTCCTTAATGAGGTCAGCCGGATCCACGCCGTTGCCCAAACTCTTATGCATGGCGCGGCCCTGGCCGTCCACAACCCAACCGTGGGTCAGCACCTGGCGGAACGGAGCGCCCTTATCCAGCGCGCCAACGCTGGTCAGCAGGGAAGGCTGGAACCAGCCGCGGTACTGGTCAGCACCCTCCAGATATACATCCGCAGGCCACAGTTCGGGGGTGCGGTGCATCAGGCTGGAGAAATGGGTAGAACCGGAGTCAAACCAGCAGTCCAGAGTATCGGTTTCCTTTTCGAAAACCTTGCCGCCGCAATGGGGGCAGGTGAAGCCTTCGGGTACCAGTTCCATGGACTCCTTTTCAAACCAAATATTGGAGCCGTGGGCATCAAACAGCTTGGAGATCTTTTCGATGGATTCCGGAGTGGAAACGGGCTTGCCGCAATCCTGACAATAGAATACGGGGATGGGCAGACCCCAGCGGCGCTGACGGCTGATGCACCAATCGGCGCGCTCACGGATCATGGAAACCATTCTCTCGCCGCCCCAGCCGGGGAACCACTGCACATTTTCGATGGCCTCAATGGCCTTGTCTTTGAAGGACTCCACAGAGCAGAACCACTGGGGAGTGGCCCGGAAGATGACGGGCTTCTTGCAGCGGTCGTGGTGAGGATAGGAGTGGATTACATCTTCGGCGGCAAACAGAGAACCGTTTTCCCGCATATCTTCCAGGATGATGGCGTTGGACTCTTCGGTCTTCAGACCGGCGTACTTGCCGGCATAGTCGGTGTGGCGGCCGTAGTCATCCACAGGCACGACCAGCTCCATGCCGTAGCGCATACAGGTGTTATAGTCATCGGCACCGAAACCGGGGGCGGTGTGAACACAGCCGGTACCGGAGTCCATGGTGACATACTCAGCCCAAACCAGACGGGAAGTTTTGGGAAGGAAGGGATGCTTTGCCAGCATATTTTCAAAGAAGGCACCGGGGTAAGTGGCCAGCACTTCATAATTTTCGAAGCCGCCGATCTTCATAACCTTTTCCATCAGGGCTTCGGCAACGATGTAGGTTTCACCGTTTTCCGCCTTCACCAGCACATAGCTGTCACGGGGATGCAGGCAGATAGCCAGGTTGCCGGGCAGGGTCCAGATGGTGGTGGTCCAGATGACGAAGTAGGTGCGGCTCAGGTCGAAGCCGGCCAGCTTGCCCAGATCGTCATGGATGGGGAACTTGACATAGGCGGTGGTACAGGGATCATCGTTATACACAATGTCTGCCTCGGCCACAGCGGTGACACAGAAGGGGCACCAAGTGACGGGCTTCAGACCCTTGTAGATGTAGCCCTTGTCAAACATCCGGCCAAAGACCTTTACTTCCTGGGCTTCAAAATGGGGATCCATGGTGCGATAGGGATTCTCAAAATCACCCACAACACCCAGCCGCTTGAAACCGCCCATCTGCTTCTGGATGAAATCCTCGGCAAATTCCGCGCAGGCGCTGCGGAATTCGGGGATGGACATATCCTTGTTCAGCTTCTTTTTGGAAGTTTCGATGGCGCGTTCAATGGGCAGACCGTGGTTATCCCAGCCGGGCACATAGGGCGTGTATTTGCCCATCATGGCCTGGCTGCGGACGATGAAGTCCTTCAGAGCCTTATTCAGGGCGTGACCCATGTGAATATAGCCGTTGGAGAAGGGAGGGCCGTCATGCAGAACGAAGGGGGGAAGATCCTTGTTCTTTTCCAGCATTGCGTTGTACAGGTCCATTTCCTCCCAGGCAGCCAACATTCCGGGCTCGCGGGCGGGCAGACCGGCCTTCATGGGGAAGTCGGTCTTCGGGGTGATGATTGTGTTTTTGTATTCCATTGGAATTTTACCTCCATTTGATATTTGTTTTAATTGTAGGGGCGGTTCACTGTAGGGACCGGCATCCTCGACGGCCCTGATTTCTGCGATTTAGGAAAAATCCTCTCTATTTGCTACGATGTAGGCGTGGCAAAGATTTTCCAACTGATCCGGGTACTCCTTAGTGGTTGCAGGCGCTTTGTCAGTCGCCCCTGCGAAACAAAACGCCTTTGTCCCTCATAGCAAGAGACAAAGGCGATGTTCTACCTCTGCGGTACCACTCTCATTCCGGCGTTCAACCGGCACTCGATTTTGCTGTATCGGGCAAACCCGGCGCGGCCTAATGGGAAAAACCGTTCGGTGCGCGGCTCGGAGGGGATACCCTTTGGGTCTGTTTACTGCCTTGCACCTTCCGGCAGCTCTCTGAAAACAGATGGCAAAGGACTTGTCCTCGTCTTAGCCAAAATTATTCACTTGTGACCGGGATCATAGTTGCGGCCGAATTTCAGATCAGCGAACTTGGTGGTGGCGTCCGCGGTGGGATGCATGGGCGCGACTGCGGGTTCCGGCTCATCGGCTGTACCGATCAGCGCTTCCAGATTCTCGGAGATCTCATCGGCTACTGCGGCGGTTTTGGCGGCTTCTGCTTCCGAGTTCAGCCGAACCGGCTTGGCAGAGGGACGGTTGGCGGCCTTGATATCCTCCAACGCGGCGATGCAGGATTGCAGCTGCTTTTCCAGGGCGTTGATCCGTTCCGCGGCCAGCTGTCTTGCTTCTTCCACCCGGGCGTTCTCTTCGGCAATCAAAGCGGCGGCGTTCCTGGAGTTCTCGGCTGCGGCCAGATTGGCCTCGCTGAGCATCAAAGCGCACTTGCTTTCCGCTTCTTTTACCATGACGTCACAGGCGTTCTGGGTGTTGGCAATGGCCTCCTTCATGGATGCTTCATTCTTCCGGTATTCCTCCAACTTGGTGACCAGAACACGCATTTTGCTCTTGAGCAGGGCGTTTTCTTTGTAAAGGGTAATGTAGTCTTCCGTCAGCGGTTCCAGAATCTCATCCACAGAATGAATATCGTAGCCATTAAAGGCGGTTTTCTTAAAGGCGATCTGTTCGATCTGCTGGGGTGTAAACATAAGCGAACCTCTTTCTGTATCCAGGTGTTGTTATGCGTTGACTTCAGCTTCGGCGTGAATGGCTTCCAGCTCGCCGGAAACATCCATGCTGTTGGGACAGAACAGATAGGTGGACTGGGCGATTTTCTTTACCTTTCCGTCCAATGCGTAGGCGCAGCCGGTGAGGAAATCCACAACGCGACGGGAAACATTTCTGTCTACATTTTCCATATTGACGATAACCGCTTTCTTATTCCGCAGATCATCGGCGGCAGTGGAAGCATCGCTGAAGCCGGTGGGGCGGAAGAGAACGACGGCGGGCTTGTTGGCGTTCATGTTGAGTACCTTGCCGCTGAAACCGGTGGCTTCATTTTTGGCGGGGTCGGACTCTCTGGCGGATTCTGCACGGGGGCTGGGCATGATGGGCTCATCGTCCTCATACATTTCGTCGCCGTAGCCGTCTTCTCCATCATAATCGTCTTCCGAATAAGACTGCGTAAACTTCTTGACATTATCCCAAAAACTCATAAGGGGTCCTCCTAAATATGTTATGCCAGGGGATCAGCCGTAATTTCTGGCGCCGAAGATGGCGGTACCCACACGGATCATGGTACTGCCGCATCCGATGGCGTCCGCATAATCATCGGACATACCCATAGACAAAATTTCCATGTATACATTATCGTATTTTTTTGCCGTTATGTCAACAGCCAGCTTGCACATTTCCTGAAAAAATTTATTATTATCTCCCGGATTTTCGCAAATAGGAGGGATTGCCATCAATCCAAGGACCCGAACGGAGGGAGAAACTGCAACCTTATCCAGCATTTCCCATACGCCGTGGGCATTGAGGCCGGATTTGCTGGATTCTTCTCCGATGTTGATCTCCAGGAGGATATCCTGCCGGATACCCTGCTTGGCGGCTTCTTTGATAATGGCATCCAGCAAACGGGGGGAGTCTACACTTTGAATCAGACTTACCTTGCCCACCACCTGTTTGACCTTGTTGGTTTGCAGATGGCCAATAAAGTGAATATCCGCGCCTTCATAGGCGTTTTCTGCCAGCTTGGCAGTCAGTTCCTGTACTTTATTTTCGCCACAGCAGCGCACGCCGGCGGCGATGGCCTCCCGCACACGCTGGGCATCGTTCATTTTGGTGGCAGCGCAGAGGGTGATTTCTTTGGGGTCACGGCCCGCGGCAATAGCGGCCCGGCGAAGATCGGATAAGACTTTCGCAACATTTTCAGCAATGGACATGACTTGCTCCTCTTTCTTTGTTGGTAAGGTAAATTGTTGTTTACACTACGATGGTGCCGTAGGGCGGGGGCTTGCTCCCGCCGCCGAAAAATGGTACATTATTCGGATTTTCCGAAGGAAAATAAACACATTGTGCCTACGGCACGGCATTTTGTATCACAAAATGCCCGGTTTCCGAAGTAAAAAACAAAGCGACGGGGCAAAACGCTCCGTCGCCTGTTGCTTTACGCAGTGGGTGCTGCGCTTTTCAGCGGTTTTGTGGGGGCTAATGTGGAGATGGCATGCTTGTAGATCATTTGCTGCTTGCCATCGCTTACAAGTACCACCACAAAGCTGTCGAAGCCTGTGATGACCCCCCGGAGCTGAAAGCCATTCATCAAAAACAGCGTCACCGGCACTCGCTCGTGGCGCACTTCATTCAAAATGGCTTCCTGTAAATTATGATTTTCTGACATAAGTAAACCTTCTTTCTGTGAATTTCTGGCATACTTATGTTAACATTTTTTATTTGTCGCAATTACGCAGGATCTGTCGGGCCTTTGCAAGAATTTCATCGGATGCGGTATCCGGCCGGCGAATGATCCAGTTCATGCCTTTGTTGCGCCTAAACCAGGCCAGCTGTCGCTTTGCATACCGCCGGGAAGCTTGCTGCACCAGTGCTACAGCCTCGGCTATTGTGCTGCGACCGGCCAGGGCATCCACAAATTCCTTGTAACCGATAGCCTGCATGGCGGTACATCTTTCCGGAATCCCGGAAGATAACAGTTCCTTGATTTCGGGAACCAGACCTTGCTCCAACATGATTTCCACCCGGCGGTCGATCCGTTCGTAAAGATCGCTGCGGTCGGCAAAATCCAGGCCGATCCAGGTGGCTTGGAATTTTGGCGGCATGGCCTGGGTTCTCAGATTGTGGGCAGTAATGGTTTCTCCGGTTTCCAGGTAGACTTCCAGCGCCCGGATGATCCGCCGGGGATTATTCTGGGAACGATCCGCTGCTTCCGGATCCACAACCCGCAGCTGCGCCAGCAACGGCTCCAATCCTTCCGATTCCAGCCGCTGCTCCAGCCGCTGCCGATGGCCGGTAGCGGGAATGGGCGCAAAATCGTTGCCCCGGATCAGAGAGTCCACATACAGTCCGGTGCCGCCGGCGATGATGGCGGCTTTCCCCCGGGAGAGAATATCTTCCACAATGGGAGTCGCCATTTGGGTATAGCGGCTGACAGAGAAATCCTCATCCGGCTCACAGATGTCAATCATGTGGTGGGGGATTCCCTGCATCTCTTCTTTGGTGGGCTTGGCTGTGCCGATGTGCATTCGGCGGTAGATCTGCATGGAGTCGCAGGACACCACCTCGCCGCCAAGCTCCTTCGCTATTTCCACCGCCAGAGCTGTTTTGCCGGAGGCAGTAGGGCCAACAACGCATATGATGTTGTTCATGGACGAGCCGCCTCCTTTTTTCTGAATA
>JAZOBI010000118.1:0-6784 GCA_045595885.1 Faecousia sp.
GGCGTAGACACCGAACTCATGCTCAGCGGCCAGCTTGCCTTCTTCCATGACCTTGAACTTCTCACCGGGAACCTTGCAAATGGGGCACTTGAAGCCAGCGGGCATCTCATCGGCTTCGTGAACATAACCGCAAACGGGGCAGACAAACTTCTTCAAAATCATTTCCTCCATATATTGGTAGTAATTAATTTTTAAGAATTGGGTTGATTTTTTATTCTTCTTCGAACTGGTCCGGGCCGACACCGCAGAGGGGACATTCAAAATCGGCGGGCAGCTCTTCCGCTTCGTGGACATAACCGCAGACGGTACAGACAAACTTTTTCATGTTGATTTCCTCCTGATTTTAGGCAGTTTTTTCGTTTTGACAACAGGTTTGACAGGTGCCGGTAAAGCTGAGCTGACACTCGCTGACCCGGCCGTGGGTTGCGCCCTCCACCGTGCTGCGCAGCTGCGCAGGAACTTCCACCTGGGGAAGATCCAGGATAGCGCTGCAGCGGCTGCAGATGAAATGGACATGGGGTGCGATATTCGCATCGAAACGCTCAATGCCGTTCACCGTACCCAGGCTCTGGATGATGCCCTGCTGCTTAAACAGGGCCAGATTGCGGTACACCGTGGCCAGGGAAATGTCGGGATGCTCGGAAGCGAGCATTTCGTGGAGCATTTCCGCGGACGGATGCAGGTGTGTTGCTTGCAGGCAGGTGAGGATGGCGTTGCGCTTACGGAATTGCTTGGTTTTTTGTTCCATAGACACCTCCTATTTGCGAGTGGTTATTGTTTACATTCATATAGTAGCATAAGAATTTTCGTTTGTCAAGAGGTGAATAAGAATTATTTTCATTTATTTTTTCTTGACGCAAATTGCCCGGCATGCTATACTGTATTACAAGAGAGGAGGCGGTATGTTTGGATTATTATGTGATCCGACGGGTGGCTACGGGCGTGAAATTTGACCTGCGGTCTGCCAATGGAGAAGTGATTGCCACCTCCGAAGTATACAAAACGGAGGCGGCCTGCCGCAAAGGCGTGGAAAGTGTTCGAAAAAACGCGCCTAAGGCACCGGTGGAGGATCAGACTGCCGGGCAGCGCAGCGCCAATCCGAAATTTGAAGTGTATGAAGACCGGGGCGGTCAGTTCCGGTTTCGCCTGCGGGCCAGAAACGGCGGCATCATTGCGGTGTCGGAAAGCTATACCACCAAAGCCGCCTGCATGGATGGCATTGCCGCGGTCAGAGCCTGCTGTCAGGAAAGATAAGGTGTACCATGAAACAATTGCTTCTTTTACTGTGTGGAGTCTGGGTAATTTGGGGTTTGGTTGCCTGCGGCAGCCAGGCTGAATCCCAGCAGTCCACCCCGGCAGACACCGGTGCAGTTACGCGGCCGGCAGAGCCGTCACCAACGGAAGGGACGCCTTCAATGCCGGAGGACACGGATCCCGAAAATCCGCTGATTACCCTGCCTGAGGTCACGCTGCCAACATTTCCGGTGCCGGAGGAGCCTGTACCGGAGATTCCACTGCCGACACCGGTAGTGCCGGAACCGGAAATCCGCTGAAACATCCCATACAAACCGCGCCCAGGATTCAGGATTCTGGGCGCGGTAATTTTTTGCGGACGGGAATATGCAACTGCCTGCGGATTCTGAAGAAGGGGTGAAGAAGGGGGCGAATATATGGCCGTTATGGAATATGAAAAAGGGGATTGCCGCAAGCTGTCAAATCATTTTCGGGTATGGGAGTTTGCTTGTCACGGCGACGGTTGCTGCGGGAAGGTGAGGATTGATGAGGAATTGGTGGCATATTTGCAGGTGATTCGGGATCATTTCGGTGTGCCGGTGACGGTCAACTCCGGCTATCGCTGTCAAACCCACAACCGGGCTGTGGGCGGCGCCGCCGGCTCCCGGCATTTGCGGGGTCAGGCGGCGGATATTGCCGTGAAGGATATTGCGCCTGCGGAAGTTGCCAGGTACGCGGAGTCAATCGGCATTTTGGGTATTGGGCTTTATGAAACAGCCAAGGATGGGTATTTTGTCCACATTGACACCCGGAAGGAAAAATCCTTTTGGTATGGGCAGGCACAGCTGTACCGGGAAAGCTTTGGCGGCTACGGTCTGCCGCGATTTCAGGCAGACCTGGCGCGGGCGCTGGGGGTTCCGGAAGCAGAATTGTATGCTGCCGCGCCTACGCTGGGGGAGAAATGGAACCGGAACCATGGCGCGGTGAAGCCGGTGCAGCGATATCTGGCGGCACTGGGCTACGGGGAGGTTGGCAGCGCTGACGGTGTGGCCGGGCCAAAATTTGGGGCCGCGGTGGCTCATTTTCAGAAGGATCAGGGCTGCGAAGCTACGGGGATCCTGGAGCAATGGGGCATTTCCTGGCATAAACTGCTGCATAACGGGGAAGGAGGGCAGCCATGAGTGAAGCGATTACTGTGGCGCTGATTACCGGCGGACTTTCTCTGTTGGGCGTGATTCTGTCCGGTTTGCTGTCCTCGAGAAAACAGGAGAACGCGATGAAAATCGCCCAGGCAATCACCGACACCAAGATCGAGGCATTAACCCGGGAAGTACGGGAACACAACGAATTTGCCCGGCGGATGCCGGTGGTGGAGGAGCAGATCCGGGTCATTACCGGGGAAGTACGGGAGCTAAAACGATTTCATACACCAATCAACTGAAAGGAGGAACGGCATATGAAGGAAAAGCTACTAAAACTGGTGGATGTTAAGTCTATCATGACGCTGCTGCTGACGCTGGTATTTTGCGTACTGGCGTTGTGC
This sequence comes from Faecousia sp., assembly GCA_045595885.1. GTDB lineage: Bacteria > Bacillota > Clostridia > Oscillospirales > Oscillospiraceae > Faecousia. The sequence continues at coordinate 2,777 of JAZOBI010000118.1, forward strand.
GGCGTGGTCAGCGGCGCAGAGTTTCAGACTATATTTACGGTGATTGTGGGCTTTTATTTCGGCACCCAGGCCAGCAAAAATCAAAGAGCCGAACAGGATGCACCCTGAACAAGTGCAAATTTTCGTTGATCGCTCTGTTGGAAAACGGAAAACGGTCGCCCCCGTGGGGCGACAGCGGTGAAGCCGCCCCGGTGTAACACTACGATAAACCCCAATTTACATCTGAAAAAAGAAGCGCTCGCGGGAGATTTCCAGCGAGCGCATTTTGGTATGGAATTCAGGGTTTGCGGATCACAAAATTCAGCACCAGGGCGCCGCAGGCCAGACCCAGCAGTAAAATAAAGGGCGCCATGTAGCCATTGGTAGCCTTCAGAAGGCTGCCGCAGGCGGTGGCCATCAGCGATGAGCCGATGAGATTGAAATTCATGATGGAGAAATTGGTGGGAAAGAACTTGGTGCCGTAGAAGGCGGAAACGAAGGCCGACGACACGGTGGGGCAGGAGCCGTAGGACAAGCCTACCAGACACAGACCCACAATGCACAGGGGCAAAGAATGCAGCAGCACCGCAATCAATGTTACGGCAGCGGCGGCGATCGTGAGCAGGTTGGCGGCCAGCATGGTAAAGCGGCGGCCGGCCACATCAAACAAGGCGCCGGTAAGGATACGGCCCAGGCCGTTGCACACGCTGAGAACACCCACCAATGTGGTGGCCAGAGCGGTGGCGGCGCCCACGGACAGCGCCAGGTCTTTCGCAAAGCTGATGACACTGCTGCCTACGGCAGCCAGCAAGCCGATGCCAACAAAGGCCATCCAAAAACTCTTGCGGCGCAGCATCTGGCCGGTGGAATAGTCGGCGTAATCAAAGCTTTCCAATTTGGTGTTTTTTCTTGCTTTCGGAGCAGGAAGCACGGTTTTTTGATCGGGTGCCCGGAGGATCAGGCCGGAAATCAACAGTACAATGCCCAGCCCAACGCCCAGCGCCACGAAGGTGGTGCGCCAACCCAGCTTTTCCATGGCGGAGCTGGCAAGATTGCCCAGTACCAGGCTGCTGGCGCCGAAGCCCATCATCAGGCAGCCGGAGCACAGGCCTTTTTTGTCCGGGAACCAAGCGTTTACGGTGGAGATGACCACGTTATAGCTGATGCCGATGCCAAGGCCGGCCAGCAAACCGTAGCTGCCGTACAGCAGGAGGATATGGCTGCCATCGAGCATGGCGGTCAGGGTGAAACCGGCGAAGGTCAACACACCCGCGGCGATGATGGATGCTCTCGTACCTACGCGCTTGGTCAATCTGGCACCGACGAAGCCGCCCAAACAGAAAAAGGTCATGGTCAGTGTAAAATTCAGCGCCAGCTGATCCACGTCCCAGAAGGATTCAAAGGGCGCTTTCAAAATGGACCAGGCGTAAATAATGCCGGCGAACAGCATGGAAAGCACGCCGACACCCAGGTACAGCCAGCGGCGGAGGGATGTGGATTTGGTCATTCGGAAGTCTCCTTTTTTATTTATTCTAGGATTATCATACATCATTTTAGCAAAATTGTCCAGTTTCGGCAAGGAAAAAAAGCTTTTTTTATGGGAAATGCGCTTGAAATTTAAGCAGATTGTGCTATAATAAACAGGCATGAGGGAGTAATTCCGCACAATAGCTGTTGTGTGAAGCAATGCCGTCATTTCGGCATCGGGTTCCGCAGGGAACACTGATGACCCGGTTTGCTAGTAAGAATAAGACTTGTGCGCTGTGTACGGCGCATAAGTCTTTTATTTTTGTCGTACAATACTATTATTTTATAAGGAGAATGCGTAATGAAGAAATCCTACACCCAATCCGCGCAGGAAGTTCTGCAGGATCTCGGCGTGGGCATGGAGGGCTTAAGTACCCAGCAGGCAAAGGAACGCCTGGCGCAGTACGGCCCGAACAAGCTCAAAGAAGCAGAGAAGCCCACACTGCTGCAGCGTTTCCTGACCCAACTGAAGGACCCCATGCTGATCATTTTGATGGTGGCGGCTGCGGTCAGCGCCGTGACCGGTATGCTGTCCGGAGAAAATGAGTGGGCCGAAGTCATCATCATTATGGCGGTTGTACTGCTCAACGCGATTCTGGGCGTGGTTCAGGAAAGCAAGGCCGAAGCGGCCATTGAGGCGCTGCAAACCATGACAGCGGCAACCTGTAAAGTAATGCGGGACGGCAAAATGGTGATCCTGCACTCCGACGAGCTGGTGCCCGGTGATGTGGTGCTGCTGGAGGCCGGCGACGCGGTCCCTGCTGACGGACGCATCCTGGAAAGCGCTTCCCTGAAGATCGAGGAAGCCGCGCTGACCGGTGAATCCGTACCTGTCAACAAGGTGCTGGAGACTTTGGGCCTGGCCGAGGGACAGGAGGATATTCCTCTGGGTGACCGGAAGAATATGTGTTACATGGGCTCTACTGTGGTCTACGGCCGCGGTAAGGCGGTAATCGTCAAGACCGGTATGGACACCGAAATGGGCAAGATCGCTGGCGCGCTGGCCAATACTGTCGATGAGCAGACCCCCCTGCAGCGCAAGCTGGATCAGCTGGGCAAGACCCTGAGCTGGATCGTGCTGGGTATTTGCGTCTTTATCTTTATTTTCAATCTGCTGATGGCCGGTGATTTCCATTTGAGCGCCATCCTCAGCACTTTCATGGTGGCGGTTTCTCTGGCGGTTGCCGCCATTCCAGAGGGCTTGGCTACCGTGGTTACCGTGGTGCTTTCCATCGGTGTTACCAAGATGTCCAAGCGCAACGCGGTTATCCGTCGTCTTACCGCCGTGGAGACGCTGGGCTGCACCCAGGTCATCTGCTCTGACAAGACCGGCACGCTGACCCAGAACAAGATGACCGTTGTGGATCATCTGGGTGATGGCCGGTTGGTGGCTACGGCCATGGCTCTGTGCTCCGATGCCAACCTGAATGACAGCAACCAGGCTGAAGGCGAACCCACCGAGTGCGCCTTGGTGAACTTTGCCTACACGCTGGGCCTGCACAAGAAGGATTTGGAAAACGCTACGCCCCGTGTGGACGAGGCGCCTTTCGACTCCGGTCGTAAAATGATGTCCACCATTCATGATTTGGGCGGCAGTTTCGTGCAGTATACAAAGGGCGGCCCCGATGTGGTGCTGGGTCGCTGCACCCATTACTATGAAAACGGCCAGGTTCTGCCCATGACCGAAGAAAAGCGGGCGGAAATCATGGCTGCCAACAAGGCTATGGCTGACAAGGCGCTTCGTGTGCTGGCGGCCGCAAAGCGGGATTGGGCACAGCGTCCTGCGGACAATACCCCCGAATTCCTGGAGAAGGAACTGGTATTCCTGGGCCTGACCGGTATGATCGACCCTGTTCGCCCTGAGGTCAAGGCCGCCATTGAGGAATGTCGTAACGCCGGTATCCGTGCCGTTATGATCACCGGCGACCACAAGGATACCGCCGTGGCGATTGCCAAGGAACTGGGCATTATTTCCGATGCTTCCGAAGCCATCACCGGCGCGGAGTTGGATGATATTCCCGACGATCAGATTTGTGAGTTTGTCAAAAAATACAGTGTCTATGCCCGTGTTCAGCCCGAGCATAAGACCCGTATCGTCAATGCCTGGAAGGCAAACGGCGCTATCACCGCTATGACCGGCGACGGCGTCAATGACGCGCCTTCCATCAAGTCCGCCGATATCGGCGTTGGTATGGGCATCACCGGCACCGACGTTACCAAGAATGTGGCCGACATGGTGCTGGCAGATGACAATTTTGCCACCATCGTGGCCGCCGTGGGCGAAGGCCGCCGGATTTACGATAACATCCGTAAGGCCATCCAGTTCCTGCTGGCATCCAACATGAGTGAGGTGCTGGGTGTCTTCTTTGCTACCATGATGGGCTTCACCCTGCTGGAGCCTGTGCATCTGCTGTTTATCAACCTGGTTACCGACTGCTTCCCCGCGCTGGCTCTGGGCATGGAAGACGCGGAACCCGACACCATGAACCGTCCTCCCAGAAA
>JAZOBI010000119.1:0-5306 GCA_045595885.1 Faecousia sp.
CGTCTGGTCGTGGCCGCAAGGCGCATTCCCTGATTGCTATCCCGGTCCCCGGCCGTGTTTCACCCCGGGGATTTTTTGCGCGCTGACACGCGGAACCCAGTTACAGTAATGTCCACCAGGCCAGGCGATGGCTGTCGGCCATGGCTTGTGTCAGCTGCGACAATTGGACGCACAAGGCGGGGAATCGACTATCGTCCCGGATTTGGGCATAGATCGTTCCCTGGGCGAAGAGTCCATCAATTTCCTCCATGGGTTCGTGGTCAGCAAAGGCGGCAGTGAAGCGGCGGTGATCCTCCCAGTGCTGCCGGGCGGCATGGAAACATCGGGTGGCCTGCTCCCAATCTCCGGTGGCCGCGGAGGCGGACGCCTGGGCCAGCGTTTCTGCTGCCGGCTGGTGGATCCGGGAAAACAGGGAAGATACGGCAATGCCCGCGCCCAACAGAAGGGCCAGAGTCAGTATCCCGATCACAAACCGCTTCATGGCTGGACCTCCTTTCGGATAAAGTGTACATTTCCGGTTTTATCTACGGTTAACAGCCAGGTTTCCGCCAATGTGGCTTTGCGGTCGGTCAGGATTCGCTGAACCCATGATGGATCCTTCTTTGCAAGAAGCAGATTTTGCTTCAGCAGCACACCGTCTTGAATGATGGTGAGGGGCAAATACTGGGGTGATGCCGCGATGCCCGCATCCCGGGCGCTGGCGGGTCGTTCTTTCGGATAGGGAAAGACGGACAGGCTTCCGTCCGTTTCCAAAATGGCGAATTGCACCGACCGGATATCCAGTACATCTTTCTGCCGCAGGTGGCCGGTCAGCTCATCCAGCGTGATGCTTGCCCGACGCAGATTCCGCTGGATAATATTGCCGTTTTCGATGAGAATCACCGGCTTGCCGCAAAGCAGCCGCCGCAGAAACATACTGCGAAGGGAGAAAAAAGAAAGTACCAGCTCCACCCCCATCACGGTCAGAATGGGTACCAATCCGGACAGCAGGGGGATCCCGCTGTCCTGCATGGGGATGGACGCCAAATTCGCCACCAGCATGGTTACCACGAATTCCGACGGCTCCATTTGTCCGATCTGCCGCTTGCCCATGAGTCGGATGACGGTGATCAATACCAGGTGCAGTATCGCGGTGCGGATATAGGATAACAGCATACATTTCACCTCTTTCCATAGCTTGGGCAGAAAAAAGAAAAAAATGCAAAATCCGCAGCAAACTGCGGATTCTGCATTTAGAAAAAAGAAGAGGAAAAATGAAAAAGATGAATTTGAAACTTAGTACCTATATCATAAACGGCAAATGTGAAGAAAGAAAGCGGAAAAATATTAAGAAAATATTTAGTTACAACGAACAGCTGGTATTTGGTTGACCGTTGGCAAAAAGCGTGATAATATATCCGGGAGCATATGCTGCATAGACAGCACAAAAATGATGCCGGAAAGAGGAAACAACTATGTCTGCGATGCATATTACCAAAGAGAATTTTGAGGCCGAAGTAATCCAAAGTGAAAAAACCGTTCTGCTGGACTTCTGGGCACCCTGGTGCGGCCCCTGCCGCATGGTGGCACCCATTGTGGAAGAAATTTCCATTGAGCGCCCCGATGTGAAGGTAGGCAAGATCGATGTGGACGAGCAGCCTGAACTGGCCGCCCGTTTCCAGATTCAGAGCATCCCCACATTGATGGTATTCAAAAACGGCGAATTGACCCAGCGGGTTATCGGCGCCCGTCCCAAGGATCAGATCCTGGAACTGTTGTAAATGAAAACACCCACTGCCTTACGAAAGCAGTGGGTGTTATTTTTCAGGAGTCCCGCAGTGCTTGCAGCCGCTTACCGTCCAAAATTTCGATTGCGCCCCGGGTCAGGCGTACCATTCCCTCACCCTGAAAATAGCGCAGCATCCGGGTGACCACTTCCCGGGCGGTACCCATGTGGTTGGCGATTTTTTCGTGGGTGATCTGCAGATTGGCGGATTCCTCAATGACCTGCTCTTCCAGCAAAAAGGCGGCCAGCCGCTTATCAAAACTCTTCCACATGATTTGCTCCATGAGCCACATCAGTTCAGAAAAATTGCTGCTGAGCAGATTCCGGGCGTAATTGGATACGGCCAGGGATTCATCCACCAAATTCTTGAACAGGCAGGCGGGGAGACTCCAAAACTGGGTGTCCTTTTCCGCTTCGATCATCACATTGAACTGCATATCCGGCATGACGCAGGAAGCACTGAGCAGACTGACATCATAGGCAAACAGCCGGCTGATGGTGATTTCCCGGCCGTCCTCCGATAACACATAAGCCCGGAGCTGGCCGGATTTGACCATCACCAATCCCAGACAATCGGCGCTGGAATCGTGAATGTGGGTTCCTTTTTTAACGGATCGAAATTCGATCACATCGGCAACGGTTTGCTGCTGCCGGGGCGTCAGCTTATCCCAAATCGGAAAATATTCCGCGAATTCCATGGTCAGCACCTCCTGTTCATCGAGTTTAGTATATCGGGAATTTTCGGCGATGTCAATTCTGAAATAACCACTCCGGCGGTGTTGGAAAGATAAATTGTTGTTTACACATACACCCTACGGCACCATCGTAGTGTAAACAACAATTTACCGCGGAAAAAAGCGGGAGTTCCTGTGCTTGCAACGGGAAGCTCTATGTTGTATAATGAAATCCGGAGGGATAACCGATGATGGAAATGATTGAACAAGTAAATTCTCCCCTGTTTGCGGGTATCCGAAAAGAGGAACGTAGAGCCATGCTGGATTGCATTGGCTTTCATGTGGGAACCTTTCGAAAAGGGGAGATAGTCGCCTTTGAGGGAGAGAATCTGAAGCACATTGGCCTTGTACTGTCCGGCGCGGTGGATATGGTCAAGGAGGACCTCTGGGGAAACAGGACCATGCTGGTGCGAGCGGGTAAGGACGCGTTGTTCGGAGAAACCTTTGCCTGTGGCGAGGATAATCTGTCTGTAGTGACATTTTTGGTTTCCGAGGACGCGAGGATCTTGTTTATGCCCTTTGACCGGGTAATGCACAGCTGTACCATGGCCTGCCGGTTCCATCACCGGCTGATCGAAAATATGGTGCATATTATTGCCAACAAAAACCGGGATCTGATGCGCAAGGTCGAGGTGGTATCCAAACGGACCATCCGGGAAAAGCTGCTTTGCTATCTGTCCATTCAGGCGCAAACCCAGCAGAGCCGTTATGTTGAAATCCCCCTGGGCAGAGTGGAACTGGCGGAATACCTCTGCGTGGACCGCAGCGCGTTGACCCGGGAACTGGCAAAGATGAAAGCTGACGGGCTGATCGACTACGACAAAAACTGTTTCCGAATTCTCTGATTCCAATAGAAATAATTTCCCTTGCGCAATGTGACATTTGCAACATCGCGCAAGGGTTCTTTTTTGTATACTAAAGAAAAAACAAGGAGGGATCACCATGATTGCAGAAGGATGCCAGGGAAAACCCCGGACACCGACGATTATCGAGAAAACTTGCCCTCAATGTGGAAATACCATCGAACTGTTTTCCATCGACACCCAGATGCCCTGTGAGCATTGTGGCTTCGTTGCTTACAATGATACCCTAAGCTGTGTGCAATGGTGCGCCTATGCGAAGAAATGTGTTGGCGAGGAAATGTACGAACACATGATGGAGATTGCCGCGATGCAAAAACAGAAAAAGGAGAAAATTGCATGATTAGAAGAATCATTACCATTGACGAGAAAAAATGCAACGGCTGCGGGCTTTGCGCCGATGCCTGCCATGAAGGAGCCATTGGTATTGTGGACGGCAAGGCGAAACTCTTGCGGGAGGACTATTGTGATGGTCTGGGCGATTGCCTGCCGGCTTGCCCCATGAATGCCATCTCCTTTGAAGAGCGGGAAGCGCCCGCCTATAACGAGGCGGCTGTGTTGGCGGCCAAAAAGGCCAAGGAGGCGCCGCTGCCCTGCGGTTGCCCCGGAACAAGCTGCCAGAGCGTCCGGAGCAACGCCACGGAACTTCGGAATTTTCCCGTGCAGATCAAGCTAGTGGCGCCCAACGCACCCTGCTTTGACGGCGCGGATCTGCTGATTGCCGCGGATTGTACCGCCTATTCCTACGGAAATTTCCATAACGATTTTATGAAAAACCGGGTGACACTGATTGGCTGCCCAAAGTTGGACGCTGTGGACTATGCCGAAAAGCTGACGGATATTTTGAAGCACAATGCCATTCGGTCGGTGACTGTGACGCGTATGATGGTTCCCTGCTGCGGAGGGCTGAGCCATGCGGTGAAGGTTGCCGTAGCCAACTGCGGGAAGGAGATTCCGCTGCAGATCGTCACCATCGGCCCTGACGGCAAAATCGCCGGCAAATAAAGGGAAATTGGGGTTTTTCGTAGTGTTACACCGGCGCGGGAGCGCCCCTGGCCCCCTCGTCAGAGGGGGCTTTTGGCGGCTTCGCCGCTGTCGCCCCATAGGTGTGACCCATTCCCAATCACAACAGAACGATAAACAAAAATTTGATTTTTGATTGCACAAGGAGAGAATCATGTTTTGTTATCAATGTGAACAGACCGCCGGATGCAAGGCTTGCGCAGGCAAAACAGCCGTTTGCGGCAAGTACCGCTTCAACGACCTGGATCTGGGCACTATTGGCGGCCTGCCCCGGCTTCTGGACATCGGCCAGTGCAACGATGCCTGTTCTGCCATCCGGATTGCCATGGCTTTGGCGGAGGCGTTCGGCTGCGGTGTCAACGATCTGCCCCTTTCCATGGTACTCAGCTGGTATGAGCAGAAGGCGGTGTGCATCCTGCTGACCCGGCTGCATTTGGGCATCCAAAATATCCGACTTGGCCCCACGCTGCCTGCATTTGTATCTCCCAATGTGCTGAATTTCCTGGTGGAGAAGTTTGGCATCATGCCCATCACCACCCCGGAGGAAGATTTGAAGGCCATTCTGGCGGCGCGCGGATAGATTGTGTGGACGGCAAATTCCATCTGCGCAGATGGGATTTGTACTTAGATATAAAAACTCCCGTGGTTCGGCTTGGATCACGGGAGTTCTCGGTTAGTTAGTTAAGCTACCAAACAAGGATAAATTTCCTTTAGTTTTTGATAGCGGCCTGTGGCGCTCCTATGTATGGCAGGGGAATTTGCCCCTGCCACCACAATTTTTGTGGTATTTTTCCTTTTTCCTTCAATTTTGCAGTGAAGTGGATCGTCGGGATCGCCATCGAACCGCAGATACCAATCAAACCCGTCCTGGGACACCACGATTTTGGTGACGAAGGCTTCGATGACAGATTCGGGTACATCCTG
>JAZOBI010000120.1:0-6314 GCA_045595885.1 Faecousia sp.
TCTACGATCCCGAAGGCGTTTCCTCCTCTCAGGAGAAGGTCGACTTCATGCTGCAGATGCAGGCAAGCCGCCGCAACAAGGTTCAGGACTATGCAAGTCGGATCGTAGCCATGTCGTTCTGTGTGCCAAGGAGTTGAACAACTTGCTTGTCTTCCTAAGACCGCTTGGCCTCCGACTTGCTACATCTACGATCCCGAAGGCGTTTCCTCCTCTCAGGAGAAGGTCGACTTCATGCTGCAGATGCAGGCAAGCCGCCGCAACAAGGTTCAGGACTATGCTGACAAGTTCGGCGTTCAGTTCTTCCCCGGCGAGAAGCCCTGGGGTGTCAAGGCCGACGTCATCATGCCTTCCGCGATGCAGAACGACGTCCGTATGGAATCCGCTGAGAAGATCGTTGCCAACGGCATCAAGTACTACATCGAAGTTGCCAACATGCCCACCACCAACGACGCTCTGGCTTACATGATGGCTCAGCCCAACATGATCGTTGCTCCCTCCAAGGCTGTTAACGCCGGTGGCGTTGCCGTTTCCGGTCTGGAAATGAGCCAGAACTCCGAGCGTCTGGTTTGGTCCGCTGAGGAAGTCGATGAGAAGCTGAAGACCATCATGAAGAACATCCATGCTATGTCCGTGGAAGCTGCCGAAGAGTACGGCCTGGGCTACAACCTGGTTGCCGGTGCTAACATCGCTGGCTTCAAGAAGGTCGCCACTGCCATGATGGAGCAGGGCTGCTTCTAATTCCTACTTATCTGTTACGCGAAAGCCGACCCTCCGGGGTCGGCTTTTTCACGGCAAAATTGTAGGCAGACGGTTGCAAAACCGGCCCGATTGTGCTATATTTTGCTTAGTACAAAAAATGGAGGAACAGACATGAGAAATTTGACTATCCATCGGGCAAAACGCTTTGTCGCCTGTCTGGGTAAGATGAAGGTATACATAGAAGATCCTACGGCCAATGACCTGACCATCAATGGCTGCGCCTGCCGCAAGCTGGGAACACTGAAAAACGGCGAGGAGAAGACTTTTCAAATCTCCGATGCAGCGGCAAAGGTATTCGTGATCGCTGATAAACTGAGTAAGGACTACAGCAACGAGTATTATCCTTTGCCCGAGGGGACAGAAGATATTGTCCTTACCGGCAAAAACCGTTTCAACCTGGCTACCGGCAACGCCTTCCGTTTTGACGGAGTGACCGACGAAATGGTGCTGGCGAACCGCAAAAAGGCCACCGGAAAAGGCGTAATTGTGCTGATCGTTGCCGCGTTGATTGGCTTTGCCATTGGTTTTGGAGCCACAAGTGGGATACTGGAAGGTTCGCCTGAGCCGAAAACTTTCACCGAAAGCGGATTTGAGATTACCCTGACGGATGGGTTCAGGTCTGCGTCTGTGGAAAACTATACCCTCAGCTTTGAGTCCAGAGATGTTATTGTGCTGATTCTTCAGGAGAGCAGAGTTATGTTTGAGGCTGCCGGTATCGACTCGCTGACGGAGTACAGTGAGGTTGTTCAGCAGGCCAACAACCACAATGCCCCGATTCAAAAAGACGATGGCTTCCTGTATTATGAGTATCAGTATACCAATCCTGCAACGGGGGTAGAATATCATTATTTCACCACGATGCACAAGGGCGCGTTTAACTTCTGGATCGTCCAGTTTGCCACAGAAGAGGAAAAGGCGGATGAGTACCGCGAAATCATTCTGGAATGGGCAAGATCGGTGGAAGCAAACTAAATAAAACAGCCGCCTCAGATGAGGCGGCTGTTTTGCATATTTGGAATTACTTCAGGCCCATTTCTTCCCGAACCTGGCGGAAGCACTCGACAGCAAAGTCCAGGTCTTCCTTGGTGTGACCGGCGGAAATCTGGGTGCGGATGCGATCCTTGCCCTTGGGAACAACGGGGTAGCAGAAGGCGACAACATAAACGCCCTTTTCCAGCATCCGGCGGGCGAACTCGTGAGCCACCTTGGGATCATACAGCATTACGGGCACAATGGGATGCTCGCCGGGCAGCATATCGAAGCCCAGAGCCTCCATCTTCTCACGGAAGTAACGGCCGTTCTCGTGAACCTTGTCACGCAGAGCGGTGGATTCTTCCAGCAGTTCGATGGTGCGGATAGTGGCGGCGCAGATGGTGGGGGCCACGGTGTTACTGTACAGGTAGGGGCGGGTGCGCTGACGCAGCAGGTCTACGATGGGCTGGCGGGCAGCGGTGTAGCCGCCGGAAGCGCCGCCCATGGCCTTGCCGAAGGTACCGGTGATGATGTCAACACGGCCCATGACGCCACAATGCTCGTGGGTGCCCTTGCCGTGCTCACCCATGAAACCAACAGCGTGGCTGTCGTCCACCATGACCAGGGCGTCAAACTCGTCAGCCAGGTCACAGATGGCGGTCAGATTGGCGATATAGCCGTCCATGGAGAACACGCCGTCGGTGGCGATGACGATCTTCTTGCAGCCGCTGTTGCGAGCATCTTCCAGGCAGGCACGCAGCTCGTCCATATTGCTGTTCTTGTAGCGATAGCGCTTTGCCTTGCACAGACGTACGCCGTCGATGATGGAGGCGTGGTTCAGCTCGTCGGAAATGACGGCATCCTCGGCGCCCAACAGCGTCTCAAACAGACCGCCGTTGGCATCAAAGCAGGAAGAGTACAGAATAGCATCGTCCATGCCCAGGAAGTTTGCCAGCTTCCGCTCCAGATCCTTGTGGATCTGCTGGGTGCCGCAGATGAAGCGGACGGAGGACAGGCCAAAGCCCCAGTTATCATAGCTTGCCTTGGCGGCAGCGATCAGCTCGGGATGGTTGGAAAGACCCAGGTAGTTGTTGGCGCACATATTGACAACGCCATTGGCCTTGGTGGTGTCGATACGGCTGCGCTGGGGAGTGGTGATGATGCGCTCATCGCGCCAGGTGCCGGCTTCGCGGATAGCATCCAGCTCGGCAGTAACAAGATTCAGTGCGGATTTCATAAAAATTCCTCCAATAACACGGTCATTCGGAGCCAGTGACATTGGTCACTGGTTCGGAATGATATTATAATTTTATTTTTTGGTGGTCCAATCCAGAATGACCTTGCCGGAGTTACCGCTCTTCATGGCGTCAAAGCCCTTCTGGAAATCGGTATAATGGAAACGGTGGGTGATAATGGGGCTCATATCCAAACCGCCCTGAACCATATAGGACATCTGATGCCAGTTGTCCATCTTGCGGCCGTAGATGCCCTGCAGAGTCAGACCCTTGCCGATGATGTAGTTCATGTCCACGGGGACGGGCTTGTTGCCCAGACCCAGCAGGCTGATCTTACCGCCGGTACGCATGACAGACAGCATCTGGTTGAATGCATGGCCGTTGCCGGACATTTCCAGACCCACGTCGAAACCTTCCACGATGTTCAGCTGCTTCATAACTTCGTTCAGATCTTCCTTGCCGGTGTTGACAGCGGCATCAACGCCCATCTTACGGGCCAGATCCAGACGGTATTCGTTCAGGTCAGTGATGACCACGCGGCGAGCGCCGGCGAACTTACAGATACCGGCAGCCATGATGCCGATGGGGCCAGCGCCGGTGATCAGCACGTCTTCGCCCACCAGATTCCACATCAGAGCGGTGTGGGTGGCGTTGCCAAAGGCATCAAAGAAGGCCACAACATCTTCGTCCAGGTTTTCGTCAATGGCGATCACATTGGTAGCGGGGATGCACAGGTACTCAGCAAAAGCGCCGTTGCGGTCCACACCTACACCAAAGGTGTCTTTGCACCACTGGATGTCGCCGTTGTGGCAGTTACGGCAGTGACCGCAGGTGATGTGACCTTCGCCGCTGACGCGCTGACCGACACGGAAGCCGGTGACACCTTCGCCCAAAGCGGCGATCTCGCCCACGTATTCGTGACCGATGGTCATGCCGGGCTTCACGTGCTGTGCTGCCCAATCGTTCCAGTCATAGATATGGACATCAGAGCCGCAAATAGCGGTTTTATGAATCTTAATGAGAACTTCGCCGGGGCCAACTTCCGGAACGGGGACGCGAGCAAGGGCTACGCCTTCGCCGGCTGCGGGCTTAATGAGAGCATCCATCATTTTTTGAGACATGGTTTACACTCCTTGTAATTTAATAGTATTCCACCAAACATTATAAACCGAATTTCTATTTTTCGCAACAGTTTTCTTTTGTGATAAGTGTAGAAAAAGGGCTTCTGCTTTTGGCAGATACCCTAAAAATGAAGCCATTCCAATGAAACAGCGACCCCGTATTTGCCTCTTGCCAAGCGGCAGTTCTTTTGATATAATACCAACAGAACATAAAGATTGGAGTTGAAAGGATGCGCAACACTTCTTGCTAACTACTGGGGCTTACAGTCAAAAGCGGCAGAATTGTCGCTTACATTTGCTGTGCCCAAATAGCAGGAAGAGCGGATCTTTTCAGCCTGAATAGCGATACTGTCCCCCTGTGGGAGTCGTGCGTATGTTTGGCTGTGGGAATCTTCCTGCGGCCATTTTTTATTTCTCTATGGAGGGCACTATGTCACTGATCAATGTTTCCAATTTGACCTTTGCTTATGACGGCACATACGATCCTATTTTTGAGAATGTCAGCTTTCAGTTGGATACCAGCTGGAAACTGGGTTTTACCGGCCGAAATGGCCGGGGGAAGACCACCTTTTTGAACCTGCTCTTGGGAAAATACGAATACCGGGGCAGTATTTCCGCCTCCGTTGCATTTTCCTGTTTTCCCTATATGGTGGAAGACAGCGGCGTGTTGGCTATGGATGCTGTGGGCAGTATGCATCCGGATTACGAATATTGGCGCGTGGCACGGGAGATGGCTGCGCTGCAGCTGCCAGAGGAAGTGCTTAACCGTCCCTATGGCACACTGTCCAATGGTGAACAGACCAAGCTGCAGTTGGCGGTGCTTTTTTCCAAGGAAAACAACTTTCTGTTGATCGACGAGCCCACCAATCATCTGGATATCCGGGGGCGTGAACTGGTGAGCCGATATTTGAACAGCAAAAAGGGCTTTATTTTGGTATCCCATGACCGGGCGTTCCTGGATGGCTGCGTGGGTCATATCCTGTCCATTAACAAAACGGATATCCAGGTATGCAAGGGTAATTTTTCCACCTGGTGGGAAAACAAAAGCCGTCAGGATTCCTTTGAGCAGGCAGAAAATGAGAAGCTGAAAAAGGAAATCTCCCGGTTGGAGGAAACCGTCCGGGAGAAAGCCGGCTGGTCGGATGCTGCTGAACGCAGAAAGATTCGCAGCGGGCCAATGGATGTGGATAATGTAAAGGGATGGCGGCCGCTGCAGGGTGCCAAGGCGAAAAAGTCGATGGCCCGGGCTAAAGCGATCGAGCAGCGCCAAAATGCGGCCATCGAAGAAAAATCCAAGCTGCTGAAAAACATCGAACGCAGCGACACTCTGAAGATTTTCCAGACTCCGTTCCATACAAAGCGTCTGGCACAGCTAAAGAACGTTACCATCGACTACGGCAACGGCGCGGTTTGTGAGAATATTGACATAACCATACAAATGGGAGACCGAATCGCCTTACAGGGAGCCAACGGAAGCGGGAAGAGCAGCATCATCAAGCTGCTTTGTGGCGTGGATATTCCCTATACGGGTGAGCTGTGGCGGGGAAATGGATTGAAAATTTCCTATGTGAATCAGGATACTTCCAGTTTGCGGGGAAAACTATCCGACTATGCCCGGGATGCTGGTATTGATGAAAGCCTGTTTCTGGCTATGCTTGCCAAGCTGGATGTGCCTAAGACGCAGATGGACAAGGATATGTCTGATTTGAGCGCTGGGCAGAAGAAAAAAGTGCTGCTGGCGCGATCCATTTGCGAACCTATGCATCTGCACATCTGGGACGAGCCGATGAACTATATCGATGTGATTTCCAGAATGCAGATCGAGGAATTGCTGCTGCAGTATCAGCCTACCATCTTGTTTGTGGAACACGACAAGGCGTTTTGCGAAGCGATAGCCACGAAAACGGTGGCGCTATGAAAACAGGAAAAGGGGCCAGCCCGGTGGGCTGGCCCCTTGCAGTCTGTCAAAAAACTCGTTTCTTGACAGACTGACAGAGGTCAAGGAAGGCCCAAAGACAAGCAAACCAAAGGCGTCGGTGTACAGGGGTACGGTAGTCCTTTGGTTTGCGCAGGAAGGCAAAACTCTTGCGAAGCAAGCATTTTCCTGGCTGTGGGGATGCTTTGTCAGTTGCTGTTATGGATATTCCCATAAAAGGAAATGGACCAAACCGCTACACTTGGTTTTGACGGTTTGGGCCTTTTTTGACACTCTGAGCCGGGTGCGTAA
>JAZOBI010000121.1:0-2727 GCA_045595885.1 Faecousia sp.
AAGCGCGGCCACGATACCTTCGCCGGCCAGGGCTTCTCCATCGAGCTGATCCGCCGCTACGGTATCCGTACCTCCGAGCTGGGCGACTACTCCATGGAATACGATCTGAAGACTCCCGAGCAGCAGGAAGAGCTGTGCAACGTTGTCCGCTTCGCTGTCAACCGCAGCCAGCTGAACCAGGAGCACATGGACTATGTCATCGCCGCTGTTAAGGCTCTGTATGAAGACCGTGAGTCCATCCCCAACATGCGCATTGTTCAGGGCCGCACCCTGCCCATGCGTCACTTCCACGCTTTCCTGGAGCCCTACGCAAACGAGGAAAAGTAATTCATTCCATATAACAAAAAGGACCGCTCCGGCGGTCCTTTTCTTATTCACTTACCTGTTTCATCAAATCATACCCTTGTATTAAAAACTTCCGGTCACCTTCAAAAAATGTACCTGTAATGGTTCGTGTTCTGTAGGGCAATCGGGTTATAATCGTATTTTCCCCATCGATTTCCACCAGATATTGTCCATCCTCCGTGTCCGCAAGATAATAGATGCCGATATATTCCTTCCAATGGGTAGCCTGCCAAATAGACTTATACAATCCCAGCGTCAAAATATTGGCAATTCGCTCACCACGGTTCAAATGATAATATAAAGATACCGGATAAATGGAATGCGCCTCCGGAAATTTATCCACAACTACCGTATCATACACATTCTGACGCTGAGTAGTTGCCGAATAGTGTGAAAAATCGATTCGTACCGTTTTCCTGCTAAAATCCAGCGTCTTATCTTCATCCAAAAGAATGTCGATGCTGATTTGAAAATATTCAGCTAATGCCTTCAAGTTAGCAACATCCGGTATGCCATTGCCGTTTTCCCATTTTGCCACAGCCGCCCGGGAAACATGCAGCACCTCAGCCAGCTGTGCCTGGGATAGTCCGGCGTTCCTGCGCAGCTTCTGAAGCTTCTCAGAAATCGTCATGCAATCACTCCCCTTTCACAAAAATTGTAGCATATCATCTCTGCTGATTCAAGAAAAATCCGAAAAAACAGGGCGTTACGATTCGTAACGCCCCATTATACGATTATATTCCATGCGGATCAAAGGCTTCCGCATCGAAGGTGATGACGGCATAATACTTCATTTCTTCATTGGAAAGGCCATCGCTGATCTGCTGGCGAATTTCATTTTCCTGCTTTCGCAGATCACAGGGCAACACGACATCGAAAATCAGATTGGTGTGTCCTGTGCCTCGAACCATGCGGAAATCATGGGTGGAAAGCCGGGGATCCATGGCTTTCAAAATACCGTCCACCTTATTGTGAATCCGGGTCAGCTCCGGATCATCGGTGACCACCGGGTCATAGTGGATCACCAGCTGAATGCCGTGACTTTGATAGCATTCCCGCTCCATATCGTCGATAATCTCGTGACACTCCAGCGGATCTTCCTTGCAGCTCATCTCCACATGCAAGGACGCAAACCGCCGTCCGGGACCATAATCGTGAACATATAAATCGTGATAGCCCAGCACCTTGGGATGCTGGCTCACATAATCCACAATGCATTCCCGCAGCTCCGGGGCAGCACCCTCGCCCAGCAAAGGGCTGATGGTCTCCCGGGCCAGCTTGATACCACTGTAAAGAATAAACACCGACATTACCAGGCCGATGTAACCATCCAGCATCCAGCTTGTGAAGTACTCGATGCCGGCAGCCACTACGACGGCCGTGGTGGCGATGCAATCGTTGCGGCAATCGATGGCCGTTGCCAGCAGCGCATTGGAATCGGTCAACCTACCAAGGTGGCGGTTAAACAGGAACATCCAAAATTTGACAGCGACGGACACCAGCAAAATCCCCAGCAGCACCGGCGACATTTCGGTTGCAGCGGGATGGATGATCTTGCTGATGGAAGTTTTTGCCAGTTCAAAGCCGATAAACAGAATGAGTCCCGCTACCACGAGGGCGGAAATATACTCATACCGGGCATGGCCATAGGGGTGTTCTTCATCGGCAGGACGCTCCGACAGCTTGAAGCCCACGAAGGTCACCACAGAGCTGGTGGCATCGGCCAGATTATTCAGCGCATCCGCTGTTACCGCCACCGAGCCCGACAAAATACCAACCAGCATTTTTCCGGCTGCCAGCAGCAGATTGCAAACGATGCCCACAATGCCGGACAGCCGGCCAACAGAAGACCGGTTATGATCTTTTGCAAACAAGCGCAGAAGTAACTTGGTCATTTCATTCTCCTATTGGTTTTTCGTATTCAGCAATTACAAATTCAACGGATGTTTCCAAGCTGCTCACGGAAAGCAGCTTCTCTTTATCCTGCTGGGAAGTGTGGAAATAATAAGGTGTCATGCGAAATACCACCTGGATATCCTCCGGGCAAGTCAGCAAGATGTTACCGTTGATTTTGTGGCTGCCAAGAAAGCGAAGCTGCTGGGTCGCAGGCAGTTTTTCATCATTTTCATAGGGCGTATCATACAGAGCCTGCTTCAGACCCCAAAGATGAAACTGCCCAGGCACAACGGTCAGCAACTTTCCACCGGGCTTCAAAACACGGACAAATGAAGCCTCCTGGAACGGCGCAAACAGATGTACCGCATAATCCATGCTCCCCTCTGCCACCGGAATGGAGGCCATATTGGCCACAAAATAGGTGCCGTTTCCCCGCTTAGCCGCAAGGCGCACCATTTCCCGGGAGATATCAAAGCCAAAGACATT
>JAZOBI010000122.1:0-11313 GCA_045595885.1 Faecousia sp.
GCCGAGCAGTATCACGGCGTGGAAATTCCCCGCACCGCTGACCCCGCCATGCTGGTGTTAGTCACGCTGCTTCTGAGCGGCACGGCGCTGGTCACGGCCATTCACAAAAAGGAAAAGACTGTATGATCCCCTCCGGGCGGTGCCGATTGGCGCCGCCCGGTTTTTCGCAGAAAAAGCATCGCCACGGGGTATTCCCCGTGGCGATTGGTTTAAGCTTCATCAAAATTATCCAGCAAAGAGGTATCCGAGCTTTCGCCGATTTCTCTGCCTTCCATGCAGGCTTTGAACTGCTCGCCGGTCATGTTCTCATGCTCCAGCAGGAAATCCACCACCTTGTGCAGCTTCTGCTGATTGTCCCACAGAACCTGCTTACAGCGGTCATAGGCCTGGTCAATGAGAGCCTTCACCTCGTCATCAATGGTGCCGGCTACCTTTTCCGAGTAGCTCTTGGTGGTCTGGTAATCCCGGCCGATGAACACCTCGCCACCGTCCAGATAGCTGACAGTGCCGATATTTTCGCACATACCATAACGGGCAACCATATCCTTGGCCAGTTTGGTGGCCCGCTCGATATCATTGGAAGCGCCCACGGAAATATCGTTCAGGAACAATGCTTCCGCCACACGGCCACCCAGCAAGGACACGATTTCCTCGAACATCTCATTCCGGGTCAGGTTGGAAGTATCGCCGATGGGCATGGACCAGGTGGCACCCAGGCTCTGACCACGGGGCACAATGGAAATATGCCGCACAGGAGGCTGGGTTTCCAGCAAATGGGTGGCCACTGCGTGACCGGCTTCGTGAATGGCCGTCACCTTCAAATCCTTGCGGGAAGCCACATGGCTACGCTTTTCGGGACCCATGGTGATCTTCATAATGGCCTCGTTGATATCCGGCATGGTCAGCACCGGGCGATTTTCCCGAGCTGCCAAAATAGCCGCCTCATTCAGCAGATTGCTCAGATCCGCGCCGGTGAAACCGGCAGTGGAACGGGCAATGGTTTTCAGATTCACATCCTCCGCCAGGCGCTTGCCCTTGGCATGGACTTTCAGAATTTCTTCACGGCCCTTCACATCGGGACGACCCACATGGATCTGACGGTCAAAACGGCCGGGACGCAGCAGCGCCGGATCCAGAATGTCGCGACGGTTGGTAGCTGCCAGACCAATGACGCCTTCATTTTTGCTGAAGCCGTCCATTTCCACCAGCAGCTGATTCAGCGTCTGCTCTTTTTCGTCATGGCCACCGCCGAGACCGGAGCCTCGCTTGCGGCCTACCGCATCAATTTCATCAATGAAAATAATGGCAGGCGCCACTTTTTTAGCCTGGTCAAACAGATCACGGACACGGCTGGCGCCTACGCCCACATACATTTCCACAAAGTCAGAACCGGAAATGGACAAGAACTGCACATCCGCCTCGCCGGCAACAGCTCTGGCCAGCAAGGTTTTACCCGTGCCGGGAGGGCCTACCAACAGCAGGCCATGGGGAATCCGGGCGCCAATAGCGGTGTATTTGGCAGGGTTACGGAGGAAATCCACCACTTCCTGCAGTTCTGCCTTTTCTTCGTCCGCACCGGCCACATCGTCAAAAGTCACCTTTTTCTTATCGGGAACGCCCAAAACCGTGCGGGCCTTCCCAAAATTGGCCATAGGATTGTTGGCATTTGCCCTGCCGGCCATCAGCACCCACAGCAAAAGCAGCAGCACACCAACGATGAGCAGCGGCAAAATCAAAGAATAATAGGTAGGTTCCGGGGAAGCGGCAAAATCATAGCTTTCCAGGATGCCCGCGGCGTGCTGTCGGCGGATCTGCTCACCCATTTCCTCCCGGAAGGATTCGGAATCGGGCAGGTTAGTTCGCAGAGAAATCTCTCCATTATATTCCCGGTGAAGCTCCAGATAAAGCACATTGTCTTCCAGAACAAAGCTCTTTACCTGTTCATTTTCAAACAGCTCCACCACTGTAGAATAGGGCACTTGATTGCCAACACCGCTAAACAAGCTGAAAATCATCCAAAAGATGCCTGCCAAAACCAGCAGATAGATCAAAATCGAAAAGGGATTGCGTTTTTTCAAGTCTGGGTCTCCTTATTTTTCATATACTTCGGGCTTCAAAACGCCAACATAGGGCAGATTTCTGTATTTCTCGTTGTAGTCCAGGCCATAACCCACCACAAACACATTGGGAATCTTGAAACCCACATAATCCGCCTGGATATCATAACCCGGCAGACGGCCTTCCGGCTTATCCAGCAGTGTGCAGATACGCACGGAGGCGGCGCCCTTGAAGCGCAGGTAGTCGTAGGTAAACTGCAGGCTGCGGCCGGTATCGAGAATGTCCTCCAGAATAACCACATGACGGCCGGTCAGGTCTTCGGAAATATCCTGACGAACCAGCATCTGGCCCGTGGATTTGGTGCCCTTATACGAAGAGATCCGCATAAATTCCAGCTGGCAAGGGGCATCAAACGCCCGGATCATATCCGCATAGAAGACAACCACACCCTTGAGAACACCAACAAAAATAGGGTTCTTGTCGTGATAGTCACGGAGCATTTCCCTACCCAGTTCCTGAATACGGGCTTCAATTTGTTCTCTTGTGAGCAAGACTTCCTGGATATCATTGTGCATGATCAGAATCCTCCCATTTTCTTTATATACTCTCAAAACGGAAGCAGAATACCGCTTCCAGTCTATCCAAATCAGCACCCACTCCCCGAATCCCCAGAATGCCTTCGTCATCGGCAAGGATCGGAACATAGGGGCGGGTAGCGGCGGGAATTTTTCGGTCAATCATCAGTTTTTTCACAGTTTTTGTGCCACCGGGCAGCCGGATACGATCACCGGCTTGCCGGGAACGAACGTAAACCATTCCCCTGGGCGCAGCTGTGAACATTTCCGGGGTATTGAGCAGATTTTCTGCCACGGTACAAACCAACCGCAGACCCCATTCCGGCAACTCCACAGTGCCGGGACAAGGTACCATAACAGTCTCCGGTGCCACTTTTTGAGGTGCCACGCAGAGAGTATCATAACAGCGCCGGATGGTAACATTACCGGGGAAGTTGGCCTGCGCGGAGGGCTTTTCGGAAAATACAAGATTTTCCGCTAGTTCTATATGGCTGCGTTCCGGCTCCCTGACACCGCATTCTTTCAGGAACGTTTCCAGGCAACGGGAGCGCATAGCCCTGGGCATCTGTCGCAGAGCGGCAACATTCCGGATATCAGCCCGGTCGGTAATCGCATCCAAAGTCTGGGCATCCTCCCGGAGGGAAAGGGCCATATCCGACCAATTTTCAGCCAACCGGGGATTTTCCGCCTGTAAAAGGGGCAGCACATGATGCCGCAGGCGATTTCGCAAAAAAGCATCGGTTTCGTTAGAACTGTCGGTGCGGCAGGAAATGCAGTATTCCTCCAGCAGCGCCAGCACCTGCCGACGGGTCACGGACAGCATGGGTCGGATGATATTACCCCGAATGGGCGCGATACCGCCCAAGCCCTTGAGCCCGGTGCCTCGCACCAAATGCATCAGCACCGTTTCCGCATTATCGTCAGCAGTATGGGCAGTAGCAATTTTACCTGGCAAGGTAGCAAAAAAGCTATACCGTGCCTCCCGGGCGGCAGCCTCCAGCCCCTTCTGCCCTGCTGTGACCCATGCTTCGCCAACATACAGAGGAATATCAAAACGCTGGCAGAACTCCCGGACGAAGGCTTCATCCTCATCGGATTCCTCTGCCCGCAGATGATGATTGAAATGGGCCGCGGACAAGCGGATTTCCAATTTTTCCTTCAGCAAATACAGACTCCAAAGCAGAGCCATAGAGTCCGCCCCACCGGAAACCGCGCAAATAATATGGTCTCCCGGGATAATCATCCGGTGTTCCCGGATCATAGCGGTCAGCTTACTCAGCATGCTTCCACTCCCGGTCTGTGAAGGTCTGGTAGGAGCCGAACCACTGCAGCTTCACCGTTCCGGTTTCGCCATGGCGGTTCTTGCCTACAATGCACTCCGCCAGACCCATCTCTTCGGAATCCTTGTTGTAGTACTCATCCCGGTAGAGGAACATGACCACGTCGGCATCCTGCTCAATGGAGCCGGATTCACGCAGGTCGGACAGGATGGGTCGCTTATCGTTTCGGCTTTCCACCGCACGGCTCAGCTGGCTCAAACAAATGACAGGAACATTCAGTTCCTTGGCCATAATTTTCAGCGCGCGGGAAATCTCGCCCACCACGGTGACACGATTTTCGCCGCCACTTCTTCCGTAGCCGGAACCATTCATCAGCTGCAAATAGTCGATGACTACCAGACCCAGATTTTCCAGACGGCGGCATTTGGCGTTGATATCCGCCACGGTGATGGTGGGATTGTCGTCAATCCGAATATCGGTCTGACTCAAAGAAGAGGAGGCCATACACAGCTTATTCCATTCTTCCTCACTAAATTTGCCGGTAGCAAGCTTCTGCATATCCAGGAAGCCCTCGCTGGCCAGCAATCTCAGCGCCAGCTGTTCACGGGACATTTCCAGGTTGAAAACAGCCACGGTCTTTTTGTATTTTTTCGCCACATTCACCGCCAGGTTCAGCGCGAAAGCGGATTTACCCATGGCAGGACGAGCCGCCACCAGCACCAGATCCGACTTATTCAAGCCGTTGATCTTCATATCCAGATCCCGCAGGCCTGTGGACAAACCGGGAATTGCGGAATCCGACTGACTCAGTTCCGCAAGGCGATCGAAGGTTTTGTGCAAAACGGTGCCAATATGCTCCAGGCTGTCTCCCCGCTCACCTTTTCGCAGGGCGTAGATCTTCTGCTCGGCAGACTCCAGCATTTCCGCAGGAGTGCCCACACCGTCATGAACCATTTCATGGATGTCGGAAGCCGCCTGGCCCAAACCACGGAGCATGGACTTATCCCGGACGATATTGGCATAGCGCACAGCATTGGCCGCGGTAGGCGTAATCTCCATCAGCTGCAGGACATAATCCCGGGAATTGTCGTGATAAACGCCAAGCTCCCGCATTTTGTCCAAAACAGTAACCGGGTCAATGGTTTCAGAGAAATTGAACATGGTGTAGACCGCTTCAAAGATCTCCTTATTCTGCTGTAAATAGAAATCTTCCGGCCGCACAATGCCGATCACATCGGCCAGGCATCGGCTGTCGATCAGGATAGAGCCCAGCAGAGCCTGCTCCGCTTCCAGCGATTGGGGTGCTTGCCGCTGAAGCAGTTCTTCCTCCAGTGCCATATTCATTCTCCTCTCTTTTCTATTTTCTGCCATTGAAAGCCGGTGACCACCGGCTCTCAGTGGCAGGAATTTTGTCAGGCCTCTTCGATCTTAACTGTCAAAGGCGCATTGATCTCATAACCCAGCTTGCAGGTGACGGTGTAGGTGCCCACATTCTTGATGGGATCGCTGATGACAATTTTACGCTTATCCAGCTTCACACCCACCTTGGCCAGGGCATCGGCGATTTCCTGGTTGGTCACAGAGCCGAACAGACGGCCCGCGCCGCCACCTTTACAGGTAACGGTCAGGGTCATTTCCCGCAGCTTATTGGCGGTGGCCAGTGCTTCTGCCTTTTCCCGGGCAATCCGCTCCTGTGTAGCCTTATCATTCATTTTCATGGTGTTTACGGCATCGGCAGTTGCTTCGATGGCCAACTTCTTGGGAAGCATAAAATTACGGGCATAGCCGTCGGACACTTCGATCATCTGGCCTTTTTTGCCTTTGCCTTTTACATCCTGCAACAAAATAACTTTCATAAATTCTTTTCTCCTGTTTTCTGTCAGATAGCAGTGGTTCTTTACAGAAAACACCGCCACTGTGACGATATTAAGTTTCTCCGTAATACTGATCGATGGATGCCACCAGAGCATCCAGAGCATCCGCCACCGTGCAGTTGCTCAACTGCGCTCCGGCTGTGGCGGTATTGCCGCCGCCACCCAAAGGTTCTAGAATCATCTGCACATTGACATCACCCAGGCTTCTGGCAGAGATATACACCGTGTCCCCATCGGGATACATAACCACAGAGGCGTTGATGCCGCTGATGTTCAGCATCTCATCGGCAGCCTGCGCCGCCTGCACACGGGTCGTGGTGGTGTTCAGGGCGGCAATGGCGATTTCTTCCCGGTAAAGCCGGGCGGACTTGATGATCTGATACTTGGCCATGGTTTCCTGGAAATCGGTCTGCAGCAGTTTCTTCACTTCCGTGGTATCGGCGCCCATGCGCTTGAGCACCGACGCGGCCTCAAAGGTACGCTCACCGGTACGGACATTGAAGCTCTTGGTATCCAGGAAAATACCGGCCAGCAAGCTCTTGGATTCAATGGGCAGCACATCCGGCTTTTCCACGGAGTACTGCAGCAGCTCCGTCACCAGTTCGGAAGCGGAAGAGGCATAGGGCTCATGGAGATTGACCACTACGGGGTCGATATAATCCGCCGCTCTGCGATGGTGGTCCACAACGCACACACGCTGCACCGCATCCAGAAGCTGCCGGCTCTCCACCTGGTCGGGTCGGTTGGTATCCACCACCACCAGCGTAGAACGGTTATCGCACAACAAAAGCGCATCCTCACCGGAAATGAAGACATCGCTGTACTCCGGTACTTTATAGATTTCTTCCAGCAGCTGCTTGGAGGCGTTGCGCTCCTTGTCCAAAACGATATAGGCCTTTTTGCCCTTTTTGCGGCACATACAGCTGATGCCCATGGCAGCGCCCACTGCGTCCAGGTCCGCGTTTTTATGGCCCATGATGAACACCTGACTGCTTTGGTCGATAAGTTCCATCATGGAATTGGCCGTGACACGGCTGCGGACTTTGCTTCTGCGGTCGGCCTCCTTTGCCCGGCCACCGAAGAAGTTGAAGTTCAGCCGATCCTTCACCACCGCCTGGTCACCACCGCGGCTGAGGGCCATTTCAATAGACAGCGCCGCAAAATTGTAGCCCTCTTCAAAATTCGCGCCGTCAACACCCAGACCGAAGGAAATGGATGCCGCCAGGCCGGTAGGGTTCACCACCTGGTGAATATCCTCCAGCAGGGAGAATTTTTCCTGCATGGCGTGTTCCAGATCCCGCTTTTCAAATATCAGCAGATACCGGTTGCGCTCCAGCTTGCGAAGCAATCCGTGATAATGCTCGGCCCACTTGGTAATGGCATCATTGATGTCGGCGTTCATATTGGAAATGGCAGATTCCGACATATTCATCGTCAGCTCTTCATAGTTATCCACCAAAATAATGGACACCACAGGCCGGGAGCGGATATATTCATCCCGGATCTGATACATCTCCGTCATATCGCTGAGATAGAGCATGGCAAGAATGGAATTTTGCGGGTCATCTGCCCGGATAATGGTGCCATAGACACGATATCGGCGCTTGCCGATGGTCACATCGTAGGGATACTCCGTCTTACCGGCAGACAGCCAATCCAGAGTCAAACCGGGCAGCAACTCATCCACCCGCTGTTCCGGAACCCGCGGACGGAAGCCTGTTACGGCTGAGAAGCGCTCGCTGGTCCAAACAATGCCGTTGTCTCCCAACCGAACCAGCGCCATAGGCAGCGGGCTTTCCGAATTCTTCGTCAAATCCTTTGTGTGGAAGGTAGAGCGGATAAACTGATGGATTTCCCGCTTGCGCCGCTTCCAGTCCATGACATAAAGGAGCATGGCCACCAGCGAAATGCCCAGTTCCACACCGCCTAACACATACTGCTGGACCGCCAAAGCTGCCACACCAAAACCAAATAACAGAACAAAGCAGGCTGTCAAGCCCGGGCGAAGCGCCCGTCCGAGTCTTTTGTTCATATCCTCGCCTCCCAAATGGGTATTCAAACCCATATTATTGGTCTTAACTATCCTATTATAGCAAATTCACAGAGCTTGTGCAACTGCTTTTCACAAAATAAATAAAAAGAAACCGGATATTGACATATCGGCCTTTGTCGCTTTCCCTTCGCAGGTGTCGAAAAATAAATGTATACTTTTTGACAGTTCTGTGTTATACTATCTCCAGATGCGCCGGGTGGGCAGCCCCGGGCACTTACCAAACAGAAGATTCAGCAGGCGTTTCCCCCGAAGACGGCGATACGGGGCCGAATTTTGGGGCAGTGGCTGCCTGCTTGTTGCGCCCTTTTCGGGCGTTTTGATTGAAAGGAGTTATACATTTGGCAGAAAAACTGAAAATCATTCCCCTGGGAGGTCTGGACGAGATCGGCAAGAACTGCACCGTGCTGGAATATGGCAAGGATATGATCGTCGTCGATTGCGGTCTGGGTTTCCCTGAGGAGGATATGTACGGCATTGACCTGGTGATCCCGGATTTTTCTTATCTGGTGCAGAACCAAAAGAAACTGCGGGGTATGTTCATCACCCACGGACACGAAGACCACATTGGTTCTGTCCCCTATGCTATGCAGCAGATCAGCTGCCCTATCCATGGCACCGCCATGACCAACGGCCTGATCAAGCTGAAGCTGGAAGAACATCGCATCGCCGACAAGGTCAAGCTCGTTACCCACAAGCCCGGCGATACAGTGAAAGCCGGCTGTTTTACCGTGGAATTTATCCATGTGAACCATTCCATCGCCGACGCGGTTTGCTTCGCTATCCACACCCCCGTGGGCACTGTGGTGATGACCGGCGACTTTAAGATCGATCCCACCGCTGCCGACGGAATGATCGATCTGGCGCGGTTGGGTCAGCTGGGCAACGATGGCGTGCTGGCGCTTCTGGCAGACTCCACCAATGTGGAGCGGGCAGGCTACACCCCCAGCGAAAATCTGGTGGCGGAAAGTCTGGACCGGCAGTTCAAAAACTGCGACCAACGGATCATCGTCACCACCTTCGCTTCCAATATGCACCGCATCCAGGCCATTTTGGCCACTGCCCACAAAAACGGCAGAAAGGTGGCAGTCACCGGCCGCAGCATGGAAAATATGCTGAAGGTCGCCCAGGAATTGGGCTATCTGAAAGTGCCGGCAGGTACCATCGTGGACATCAGCACAATTAAGAGCTTGCCGAAAAACAAGATCGTCATCGTTTCCACCGGCAGCCAGGGTGAGAATATGTCCGCCCTGCACCGCATGGCTTTCAACACCCACAAGCAGGTGGATATCGTCGGCGGCGACCGGATCATTATTTCCGCCTCCGCCATCCCGGGCAACGAAAAAGCGGTCAGCAAGATCATCAATGAGCTGTACCGTAAGGGCGCCGAGGTGGTATACGAAAAGAGTGAAGGCTTGCACGTTTCCGGCCACGCCTGTCAGGAGGAATTGAAGATCATTCACGGTCTGGTAAAGCCGAAATTCTTCATTCCTGTTCACGGCGAACAGCGGCATTTGCAGATTCACGGCAAGCTGGCAAAGGCCATGGGTACCCCGGCAAAAAACATTTGCATCGGTCAGGTCGGCAGTATCATTGAGTTATCCGCCCGCACCTGCAAGCTCAATGGTACAGCGCCTGCCGGCATTGTGCTGGTGGATGGCACCGGCGTGGGCGATGTGGGCAGTGTGGTGCTGCGTGATCGCAAACATCTGGCTGAGGACGGTATGATTGTGGTGTGCGTGAATCTGAGTGCCGAGGACGGCGGGATCCTCACCGGTCCGGATATCATCACCCGTGGATTTATCTATGTGAAGGAATCCGAGGAACTGATGGAGGAACTGAGATGGGTGGCCATTGAGGCCATTGAGCGCTGTCAGCGCAAGCGCATCAAGGATTGGAGCGCCATCAAGAGCGCCATCAAAAACGATCTTTCCGGCTATCTTTATAAGATGACCAAGCGCAATCCCATGATTTTGCCTGTGATCATGGAAATTTAATGGTAAAGCCGCCCTTGCAAAAGGGCGGCTTTTCAGAGTGTCAAAAAAGGCTCAAACCGTCAAAACCAAGTGTAGCGGTTTGGGCCATTTCCTTTTATTGGAATATCCATAACAGCAACTGACAAAGCATCCCCACAGCCAGGAAAATGCTTGCTTCGCAAGGGTTTTGCCTTCCTGTGCAAACCAAAGGACTACCGTACCCCTGTACGCCGACGCCTTTGGTTTTCTTGTCTTTGGGCCTTCCTTGACCTCTGCCAGTCTGTCAAAAACAAGTTTTTTGACAGACTGTAAAGCCGCCCTTGCAAAAGGGCGGCTTTTGTGGTTTAATGAAAGAAATTGTTGTTTACACTACGATGGTGCCGTAGGGTGTATGTGTAAACAACCATTTATCTCACCAAAGGAGGGCATTTATGCGCTATTATTTCGCGCCCATGGAAGGATTGACGGACAGCATTTATCGTCAGACCCATCACAAGTATTTCGGCGGCGTTGACCGCTACTATATGCCCTTTATCTCTCCCACTATTCACCGTTGCCTAACCCACAAGGAGGATCGGGAGCTGCCCCGGGCAGACAGTGTGTCCTTCCGTGCCGTACCCCAGATTTTGACCAAGGTAGCCGAGGATTTCCTATGGGCGGCAGATATTTGTCTGGAACGGGGCTATGATGAAGTCAATCTCAATGTGGGTTGTCCCAGCGGCACGGTTGTGTCCAAAGGCAAAGGCAGCGGAATGTTGCGGGAGCTGAACGCATTGGACGCTTTTCTGGATCAGATTTTTTCGACATCCGCTCTGCCTGTTTCCGTGAAAACCCGGCTGGGGTTGGAGGAAGCAGAAGAATTTCCGGAAATTCTGGCGATTTTCAATCACTATCCCATCCGGGAGCTCACAGTCCATCCCCGGGTACGCAAACAGTTTTATGATGGAAACGTGGATATGGAGATGTTTCGCTATGCCTACGAAAACAGTACAAACCCCATTTGCTACAATGGTGATTTGACCGGTATGTCAGATATTTCCAAACTATCCCATGTATTTCCAGACTTGGGCGCCGTCATGCTGGGTCGGGGGCTTGTGGCGGATCCCGGTATGCTGTGCGGCGGCACCAACGCAAATACCCTTCGTGCCTTTCACAGAGAATTGTTGGAGCATTACACCGAGGCTTTCGGCGGTGCCCGCAACGCCATGTTCCGGTTGAAAGAAAACTGGCACTACCTGTATCCCCGGTTTGAAGGTTCGGACAAATTATGGAAACGGCTGCGGAAAACCACAGATTTGGGTGAGTTCATTTCCATAACCGATGAGATTTTTCTGACTTTGCCACTAAAAAACTGCAAGTAAAGGCGGGGCTTCATAAGACAGGATCCGCTTCAAAAAACAATCTTTTGACCCAATACTTCAAAAAATCGCTATGGCAGGCGTCAGCCTGACCATAGCGATTCTTCTTGTGCCAAAATCTTTACTTTTGAAGTGCTTGCAG
>JAZOBI010000123.1:0-12507 GCA_045595885.1 Faecousia sp.
GCGGTCCCCCCTCCCCAAAGGGGAGGGTATGGTCCGGCGCCCGGCCCAGCCACGAGAGCCGGGCACCGGAGAATCTTAGGTAACAAATTTTTTGGGGTTAGGGATTAGTTGTTAACCTGAGTTGCAGTAACAGTAATCACCAACTTGACGCTGATATCGCCAGATGCAGCAGCATTGCCCATCTCGGTATCGTAAATATCTTCGTCAGCAAAGTTGCCAGAACTATTTGCGTCATTTTCAAACTTCCAGTTCCAAGTAATGCTATGGACTTTACCATTCGCAAACTCAGAAGCAATCACGCCAGCATCATACTGCTTCTTGCCAGAAGCATCGCCAGAAAGCTGCTTAATTGCAGCAATCAGCTTTTCCCAGCTGGTACTACTTGCATCGGTTTCATACTCTACACCATCAAGGCTCCATACGATATTGGGATTTTCCTTAATGTAGTCAGCAATCTGAGAGTCATCAAGGGTAATCTCAATCTCGTAATCCACTTCGGGAGCAAGTGTTGCATTGGTATTGACAATGCTAAAATAGGAAGTCTTGGTAGTGCCAGGAGCGATTACATTGTCACCATCATTGGAATCAACGTCATCAGAGTAGAAGTCGTCAAACAGATCCATTTCAACAGAATCAGCATTGATGCCCCATACTGCAACGCGAGCATTATCCTGAGATGTAGCTTTGGTCACATACTTAGCGAAGGTGCCACTGATGCCGCAGGTGGATGCCAGAACGCAGACCATCAGGAAGGCCGCAACGCGCATCATAACATTTTTCTTCATAGAGATTTTTCTCCTTTCATTTGTTCCTCCCCGTCGGGGAGATGTTTACCGGGCAGATCCGCCCAGGATTTTTGGGCTTTCGCCCGGTAATATCCCGGCACCGCTAAAAACGCCCCTTTTGCGATTTGTCCGGATCTTTTGCCCCAGCTTCTCCTTGCGAAAATCCCACAATACACAAAGTATTCCGGAATTTTCGCAATTCTATCTGGAACAAAATTTCTCGCCCAAATCATCAAAAAACCGTTTTCAGCGGTTGCCATCTCTCCCCGGCGTGGCTTCCAGAGAGGGAATTACATCTTATTCCGCCCCTTTGGGGTGGTGCTGCGCGCAGCGCATCCAAATCATTATGATTGCCGGGGGCAATCATACATTGATTCCAGGGGGGACCGCTTGCGGTGGGTGAGGTTTTTTTACCTCATCCGGCACTTCATGCCACCTTCCCCAGAGGGGAAGGTTATTGCAAGCGTTTCTTCACAGTAAGGTCAATCTGCTCCGTAACACCACGCAGATTCACCTTCACATCTGTATTGGAGAAACGGAGAACACATATTCCGTCCGACTCCAAAAACCGTGTCCTTTCACCATCTTTTTCCAAACCAGCCTCTTCATAATGCTGCGAACCGTCCAACTCAACCGCAAGCTTTGCAGCTGCACAGTAGAAATCCAAAATGTAACCGCCACAAGTGACTTGTCTGCGGAATTGCGGTTTATATGTACGCAAGAATTGGTACCAAAGTGATTTTTCTTCATAGGTCATATTCTTGCGAAGCTGCTGGGCTAAGGTAGTTAGGTGCGAATTATGTTTCATGATTACCCCATCCGTCACGGCTAACGCCGTGCCACCTTCCCCAGAGGGGAAGTTGCTCCTAACCCTCCCCTTTGGGGAGGGGGGACCGCTTGCGGTGGGTGAGGTTACGGCCTCATCCGACCTCGCTGTCGCTCGGCCACCTTCCCCAGAGGGGAAGGTTATTTGCAAAGATCTATCATGTATCGCTTGCGATACATGAACTTCACCCGGGTGAAGTCGTGACCGCTCTTACTCCTCGGTTTTCTGCTCAGCCTCCTGCTGGGCCTTCATGGCGCGAAGCTGCTCCAGCTCGGCAAGGAGGGCGTCGGTATCTTCCTGCTTGGCCTTATCGTACTTCTTGCGGCGCAGCACATCATAGCCAACCAGCAGCACAATGGGCAGCACTACGCAGACGATGAGGCCCGGGGTGGTCTGCAGGAACATGGCAACCGCGCCGGCGCCGGGAATACGGGTGCCGCGCCAGATGCCCACCAGATTCTCAAAGGGAACCAGGACTTTATCTTCGGTGTTGTTGTTATCACCGCGGGTACGCCACTTGGTCTGCCCGTCCTCCTCCACGATCTCGATCACACGGTGGGTCACCACAGAGGTGCCGTTACCGGCAGGATCGAAGAAGGAGATCACATCGCCCACCTTCACATCCTCGGGGTCGGTCTGCCGGGCAATGATCAGGTCGCCGCTGGAAATCTCCGGCAGCATGGAGTCGGTAAGTACAATCATGGGAAAGTAGCCGCCGATATCCGGCACTTCTTCCGTATTGACATAGCTCTTGACGATCAAAGTCAGGTTAATGATCAGCATGGGCAGCAGGATCACGCACAGAATGATGCCGATAATGGTCAAAATCTTCTGGCGGTTTTTTTCCTTCTGCGTCATATTCTCCTTTTTCTCGCTCATTTGGATGC
Source organism: Faecousia sp. (assembly GCA_045595885.1). Classification (GTDB taxonomy): domain Bacteria; phylum Bacillota; class Clostridia; order Oscillospirales; family Oscillospiraceae; genus Faecousia. The sequence goes on from JAZOBI010000123.1 coordinate 2,499, forward strand.
TCACCTCGTTTTAATTTAGTCCATATTGGGAAACAATTCTCCAAATTACCAACATACACTATAACATAAAGTTCACATAATTGCAACATTCTTTTTAAATTTATCCGAACATTACTATATTAAAATATGCTTAATATTAGGTAAAATAGAAAAATAGACATCCCTCTTGCGAGAGATGTCGATTTTTGACAGTATTGAACTTAATCTATATTTTTGACATGGATTTCAAGGACAGAAAAGTCAAAATACTTAGAGCTGCAATGGTTTTCGGCATTCTGCCATTTCGTAAAGTGGTCATTTTTGTGTTTGAACTAAATTGATATTGCACATTAAGATTGGTTGCGCTATAATGCAATTAGAATGGAAAGAGGGTGCTCTTATGAAAAAATGGATGCGTTTTCGTGGAGAAGGTCCTGGATATCAGTATCGTATCGCTTCCAACAAATTCATTGTTCAGCTCACCGGCGGCAGCATTATTATCAGAGATCGTCATAGCAACGAGATATTCAAAAGGCATACCGGGCATCACTATTTGTACACCGGCGACATTAGCGCTGATGAGGCAGAATGCTTCGCACTGGAAAACGGAAAGCATTTCTATGTATACTCCTTAGAAAACTATGAATTAATCAAACGAGTAACTCTCCCCAAAACCTATGAGTCCATGGATATGTACGGGCATTACTCGGAGGACGGGAAATTCATTTATATCCCCGCGGCTAGATGGGTGGGAAACCCTCATATCAGCGAAGGATATTATGAATTAATTGTATGCAAGTACGAAACCGAAACCTACACGTTGGTAGATAAAAAACCACTTGATACTTGGGATTCCTTCACTGACTACCGATGGAGATTAGGTGATTTATGGGATTCGCCCAAAGCAGAAAATGTGGATCCCGATGTGGACGCTATTATGAAGATTGTTTTTGGGGACGATAGAGAATGAGGGATTCGATTTACATTAAAGTATTGAACGGGTTCGAATTACCCTATCCTACACTACTACGACACAAATGGCCTCGCGCCCACACCCATTCGGGTGCGTTCGCAAGGACATGGATTCTCCCACGGGCTAAAAAGTGTCCACTGGACACTTTTTGCACCAGTGTGCGCACTGGTGCCGCCCTTTCGAATCCTATCTCATCCTCTGCCAATAATAAAAGCCACCCTGTTGGGTGGCTTTTATTATTGGCAGAGGATGAGGGATTCGAACCCCCGCAAACGGAGTCAGAGTCCGGTGTGCTACCGTTACACAAATCCTCTATGTCTTGCGGACAACATGGATATTATACGCCTTATTCCAAAAAAGTCAAGCACATTTTTCAAATTTCCAAAAAAATTTTCACCGGGCAAGACCAGCTTGCCCGGTGAGGTGCTGTTTTATTCTGCGGGCTTCAAAACCACAAAGCTCTGGCTCTCCAGAATGACCTCATTTTCGTTCAATTCCCCATCGCCAAAACTGTACAGGTAACGGTAGTTACCGTCCAATTGCAATTTGGCGCTTTCCTCGCCGGGGTTGACAGCCAGCAGGTAATCGCCCCGCTTATAGGCAAACAGCCGGTCGTTCTTTTCGTTGTGGTAGACCGAGAAAGGACTGTAATTGCCCAACGCCTCATGATTCTGCCGCAGATAAATCAATCCGCGGATAAAATGCAGCATGGAATCCAGATCGTTTTCCTGATCCTCCACGGTGGAGCCATTGGGGTTGGGATCCACGCTCAGGTACAGATCCTCTTCCCTGCCGGCGGAGAATCCCAGATTTTTGCTGTTATCCCACTGCATAGGGGTGCGGGAGCCGGTGCGGTGGTAGCCACCCTCCTTGGTGGGCAGCCAGCGATAGCGCATACCGATCTCGTCACCATAATACAGGAACGGCGCACCGGGCATGGTAAAAATAAAGGCAAAGGCCAGGCGGCGTTCTCTGTCTGTCAGATTGAAGGAACAGCGCTTGGTGTCATGGTTGCCGGTGATCAGGCAGCGCATACCCAGATCCTTGGCTTTTTCATAGGCAGGCAGGTAATCATCCAGGAAGCCCTGCATATTTTGATCGGACTCCAGCTTGAAATAGCTGTTGTCGGAGATGATACTGCCCTTTTTATCCAGCTTGTAGTAGCGCATGATCCGGTTATAGCCGTTGCCGCCCCAATCCAGCATAAAGTCCATATCGAAGCCGCAGCCCAGGGCCTGCTCCGGGTTATTCCACTCGGAAACCAGGGCAGCTTCCGGGAATTCTTCATGGATGGCGCCGGCAATATCCTTCCAGACGGTCATGGTGGCGCTCTTGGTGCCGTGATCATTCTTGACCAAACTGTCAGCCATATCCACACGGAAGCCATCGCAGCCCTTGGCAAGCCAGTAGCGCATAATATCCTTGATGGCTTCCCGGGTAGCCATGGGGCCGGGGGCGTCAATGGGCTGCTGCCAATCACAATGAATGTCCCGGTAGCCAAAGTTCAGCGCCGGCTGGCACTTGAAGAAGTTGATGATATAGGTTGCGTCCCGGTCATGCTCACCGCCAATGAAGGGCATACCGTCACCGCCGGCAAAGGCATTGTCTGTCCAGATATAGCGGTCGGAATACTCGTTTTCTTCCGCCTTGGCGCTTTCGAGGAACCAGGGATGGGTTTCGCTGGTGTGACCCGGAACCAGATCCAGCAAAATACGGATGCCCAGCTTATGGGCTTCCTCAAAAAGCCGCACCAGATCTTCCTCGGTGCCGTAACGCTCTGCTACCTTTTTGTGATCCCTCACATCATAGCCGGCATCCTTAAAAGGAGAATCGTAGCAGGGATTCATCCAAATAGCATTGCAGCCCAGGCTCTTGATATAGGGCAGCTTTTCGATGATTCCATTGAAGTCACCGATGCCGTCCCCATTGGTGTCATAAAAAGATTGGGGATAGATCTCATAAAATACAGCATTTTTCAGCCAACTTGCGCTCATAATACGTTCTCCTGTTCCCAGGGGAAGGGCTTCCCCTGCAGTAATTCTTTGATATAGCGGAATGTTTTTTCTTCGCCCTCATCCCGGAGCATCGTTAAGATATGCTCCAGTTCCTGCTGGGTTTTCGGGTGCATACGGATCCGGTCCACGCCCCGCTGCAGGTATTCCAGCGCAGATGCATCGGTGTAGCTGCGTCCCTGGTAGACCTTGCAGGCGGCGATACGGTCCATTACCATTTCCACCAAAAACCTGCGGGGCATAGGCACCGGGGCATAGACACCCAGCTTCACATCCAGATCTGTCCAGTATTCCCAATGATGGCGATTGCGGCCCTTGTGGTGCATCCAGGCCGCCGAGTAGCCTTTTTCCATACGCTCAGCGGAGTTGGGGCTGCGGGTTCCCTGGTAGTATTTCGCGCCCACACGAAATTCAGTTGGCGTATATTTCGATAAATCATGGGTCAAGCCCTGCCAAATAAGGCCCGCCTTAAAGCAACCCTGCCGCACCAGCCAGCGATGATGGGTTATGGTCTTAAAATGCTGCCATGCTTTCACGCATACGCCCCCTTTTACTCTGGTAGTATATCATATCAGAATCAAAAGCGCAAGTACCCTGATTCGATGCGATAAATGGTTGTTTACATGATTAGCGGCGCAGCCGCAATCGCTTCTCCCGGGGAGAAGAGATGCGCCTGCAGCGCTGTAAACAACAATTTACATTTCCATCATTGAAAAAAGAACCATTTTGCGATATAATTGCTTCATCAATCTAGGGAGATGATCGAATGTTCCTTTTGTGGTTGCTGCCTTTGCTGGCGCTGATTATACTTGGCATTGCCTATCTGTGCTACCGCATGGCTTTTCATGTGAAAGACAAGCACATCATCGGCCCCGACGAATATCCCATTCCCGACGGCGAGATCTACGAACCTTACCGGGAGCAGATGGTGGCCTGGATGAAAGAGATCCGCGCCCTGGAATGCCGGGAATTTACCATTGAATCCCATGACGGCCTGACACTTTACGGCAAATATTATGAATTGGCACCCGGCGCTCCTATTGAAATTATGTTCCACGGCTACCGGGGCTGTGCCGAACGGGATCTGTGCGGTGGCGTACAGCGCGCCTTCTCTGTGGGGCACAGCGCCTTGATTGTGGATCAGCGGGGTTCGGGACACAGCGGCGGTAATGTTCTTACTTTCGGAGTAAACGAAAGCCGGGACTGCCTTCGCTGGGCCGGTTTCGCCGCAAAAATCTTCGGGCCCCAGCAGAAGCTGATTCTTACCGGCATCTCCATGGGCGCTTCCACTGTTCTGATCGCCGCCGGAAACGACTTGCCGGAGAATGTGGTTGGTGTGCTGGCCGATTGCGGTTACACCAGCGGTGAAGAAATTATCCGGCTGGTAATTCGCCGGATGCATTTGCCGCCCGCTCTGGCCTATCCTTTCGTACGGCTGGGCGCCTGGATATTCGGCAAATTTGATCTGCAAAAGGCCAATGCCACCGCCGCCATGGCCAGGTGCAAGGTGCCGGTGATATTCGCCCACGGCGAAGCCGACGATTTTGTGCCCTGTTACATGAGTCAAAAAAACTACGATGCCTGCAAAACTAAAAAAGCGCTCGTCATCATACCCGGTGCCGGCCACGGCTTGTGCTACCTGGCAGATCCGGAGGGCTATATCGCCCAACTGAAGCACTTTTTTCAATCCATTGGCGTATAACAGAAAGTCCGATGCTTTCCGCATCGGACTTTTCCACATCTATTTGCCATTTGTGCGCTCCAGCAAGACAACTGTTCCATGACAATGCGCGTTTCCCGATGTATTATTCTAATGTGCACCCGGGCAATATATCATTCCCATATTTACACCACGTGTGCGCAAATTGCCAGAGAGGATGGATATCATGAAACAAACCAAGCGCGTACTTGCCGTAGTGCTGATGCTGTGTATGCTCATCGGCATTCTCCCGGCCCCCACTTTCGCAGAAAGTCAAACATCCGGTCAGCGCAATCTGACAGCCACGGAAATCCCCGGTCTTTCCCGTTTGGAAAGCACGGACTACAATGGCAATCCCACCGAAACCTACGCGGACGATGAAACGGTAAATGTGATCATCGTCATGGAAGAGCCTGCTGTTCTGGACCACTTCCAGCTCAGCGAGGATGACGCGGAACTGAGCATCTTCTGCAGGAACAGAATGTGATCATTGATCTGATTCTGTCCACCGATCATCCCGGTGAGGCGCCCCGGATTCTGTCCCAGTGGACCGGAATCGTCAACGGTCTGGCCGTGCGGGTCCCCTTCGGTATGCTGGATGATATCCGCCAAATGCCCGGTGTTAAGGGCGCATATCTGAGCAACACCTTCTCCGCTCCCCAAAGCGAAGAAGTGGAGCAGGCAGGCACCGCCGGTTACAGCTACAGCATTGTGGACGTAGGCGCGGCCTGGGAACTGGGCTACACCGGCGCCGGTATGCTGGTGGCCATTCTGGACACCGGTTTGGATCTGGAATATTCCAGTTGGTACGATGAAGAGCTGGGTGAAAATGTCACAGGCGTTCGCTCTGTCCACGAAGCCTTCACCAATGATTCCTTCCGCAGCCAGGATGGATTGGATAACCTGCGCTGGACCAACGAATCTCTGGCCGCTTTTCTGGAGGAGACCCAGCTGCGAGCCACCACCGGCACAGACGGCAACAAGATTACATATGACAATAACGCCCTGTACAAGAACCGGAAGGTTCCTTACGCGGCTGACTATAGCGACGGCGATGTCAACGTCCGTCCCGAGGGCAATAACTACGTCACCCATGTCGCCGGCACCGTAGCCGGCTATGCCGAAGCGGAAGACGGCACCGTGATCTTCTCCGGTGTGGCTCCCGATGCCCAGATTTTGGCCATGAAGGTCTTTGACGACTATGGCTCCGGCGCACCGGAGTATGCCATCCTGAACGCATTGGAAGACGCCGCCGTACTGGGCGCTGATGTCATGAACCTGTCCTACGGTTCCACCAGCGGTTTCTACTTCGAGGATACCCTGGTGTGCGAGGCTTACTATCGGCTCAATGCCAGCGGCATTCCGTTTATGACTGCCGGCGGCAACGATGGCCCCTCCTCCCTCAGCAACAACTATGGCGATTTGAATCTCTCCGGTAACCCCGATACCTCCATGATGGGCGCTCCCGCCACCTTTGGCAGCAATCTGGCGGTCGGTTCCGTTGATAACCTGGTCACTAACCTGCCCAAGCTGCACTGGTTCGATACCGACGGCACCATGCACAAGGCCACCTATGTGGATCCTTTCAGCGTGGCCATGAAGTACACCTTAAGCGACGGCGAATATAATGTGATTTCCGTCCCCGGCTACGGCTCCGTGGAAGATTTCCGGGCCGCCGGCTTCAATGACAGCTATTACGGCTATGGCGATAAGGGTGAAATTGGCGTCGCGCTGGTTAAGCGTGGCGGCACCAATGAAGACGGCGAGGCCATGACCTTTGCCGAAAAGATCGCCAACGCAGCCCGTTTCTCTTACACCCGTTGGGAATATGACGAAGAAACCGGCGCTACCATTGCTGTCACCGAGTATTTTGTTCAGGCGGTTCTGATTTATGACACCGATCCTGAATCTGACGAACTGATCTTCATGAGCATTGACGATGCCATTTTGACTTCCGCTTTCATCAGCGGTCGGGACGGCAATGCTATGGCCGCGGCGGCAGAAGCAGCCAAAGCCAACGGCACCTACATCACCTTGACCGTACCCAAGCTGGATGAAATCACGGAAAGTGATACCGCCGGCCAGATTTCCTCCTTCTCCTCCTGGGGCGCCACCCCCACCCTGGATCTGAAACCGGAAATCACAGCCCCCGGTGGCAGCATTTGGTCCTCCATCTTTGATGATAGCTATTCCTATGGCCCCAGCGTCCATGACGATTACACCAGTTCCTACGGCATGATCAGCGGCACCTCCATGGCCGCTCCCCACATGACCGGCATTACCGCTCTGGTGATGCAGTACCTGATGGAAGCACACGGCATGACCTCCGAAGAAGCCGCCGCCGTGGCAGACAATCTGATGGTCAGCACCGCTACGCCCCTTGTGGACACCAATGGCGTGCTGGGCTATACGTTCACCGATTTCGAATCCGTTGCAAACGGCACGGCACAGCCCACCTTCAACGGTCACGAACTGGATATGACCGGTGACGTGCTGTCCTACAATATGCTGGTGGACACCGTGGCACCCAAGCTGGTGAACAACACCGTTTCCTTCTACGAAGAAGATGGCCGTATTTATGTTACCGGCACTTTCCAGGATGACGGTTCCATCGCCTCCGTGGAAATCATCCCCCATGTCAAGCGCACCAACAACTATAACCCCGAATATTTCGAATACGGCATGGACGATGTCAACCCCTTCTTCTCCGAGCTGATTTATGATGCACGTCTGGGCGAGTACACCTTTGTTGCCGATGTAACCGAGTACGCGCACAAGAATCTCAGCTACGAAGGTGAGGACGAAGTTTACAGCTTTGAGTGGACCGGAAATGTATACATTTTCTGCGGTGACTACGGCGGAAATGACCGGGCCTATATCCTCAATGTGGATACCAGCGACGGTCTGATCCTCACCAACACCTCCGCGCTGCTGTATGTTGGCAGCACTTTCGAGTTGAATGTCATTGATAACACCGGTTCCGGTGCGCCGCTGATCCGCACCTCTTCCAACCCCGAGGTTGCCACCATCGACGAATTTGGTAAGGTCAAGGCCATCGCCCCCGGCCAGACCACCATCACCGTCAGCAACGGAACCGATGAAGCGGTTTGCATTGTGGCGGTCACCGAGCGGACTACGGAGTTGATTGACTTTGATCTGTCCATTGACCATTTCTACGGCTTGAAGCCCGACGGCTCTTTCGTCGTTCAGGTCGTGAATTTGGAGCCTGCCGATGTGATTATCACCGAAAGCGCCTGGCTGGTCTATGAAGACAATGAGGAATGGGCAGGCCTTCTCAACATCGAAAAGGATTCTCAGACCGGTTTGTCCGGCCGTATCAGCCTGAATTACACCTATTACGGCGAGGAGGACAGCGCCGCCGGCGCCGGCCACCTGGAGGTCACCATCAACGGCATTACCCGTACCATGACCTTCGACTGGGAAAACCTGTACGGCGCCACTGAGGAAGACGGTCTTGTTTCCGGCGCTTACTACGGCGAACAAACTGTCTATGTCCAGCAGGGTGAAACCGCGGAACTGATCGCCCAGTATCGCCAGAACACCCTCCACAGCGTCATTCCCGTGGAGCTGTATACACTGGTTGGCTATGAACCCTTCAGCGAAAACAATCCCACCACTGCCGCGGAAGGTCTGGTACTGGACGGCCCCACCTTCACCTCCAACGGCCATGAGTGGAGAGGCAAACTGGTGGCTCTGCCGGGCTACGAGCTGCCTGAGCAAATCAAGATCTGTACCCGTTACGGCTATGGCTACGAGTCGGAAATGTATCTGGATAACTACTACGCCGGTTACAGCTACAATCCCGAAGCAGGCGAAATCGTGGTACAGCAATCTCCCTATGGTGCTGACAACACCCTGGTCATCCGCGCTGACGGTGTGGCCTGTGAAGGAGCTCCCGGCGGCGAACTCAGCGGCATCGAATATGTACGTCCCGACGGTCTGTGCGGCCCCTTCGATTGGACTGTTACCGACGGCAACGGCGAACTGGTAGCTGCCAGCAAGTCTGACTATTACACCGGCATGATCGACTACGCCGCTTACACGCCTTCCGAGCCCGGCATCAGCTATATCACAGCCACCAGCAAGGACGGCCAGTACAGTATTCGCTTCGCCGTTATCTGCTCCGGCGTCCGTGCGGATACATTGGATCTGGACAACCATAATCTGGAGCTGAGCATCGGTGATACCACGCAGTTGAATGTCACCATGAACCCCATCCCCACTCTGGATGCGGACAAGATGCTGACCTTCACCTCCTTCAACGAAGAAGTAGCTTCCGTGGATGCAAACGGTGTCATCACCGCCAAGAAGGCCGGTTATGCCTACATCCGCATTACCTGCGCCACCGATTGCACCGTCACGACCTACTGCATCGTGCATGTAACCGGTTGCGATGACAACCACAGCTTCGGAGAATACGAATTGATCACCGAAGCCACCTGCACCACCGCAGGCGCGGAAAAGCGGATCTGTGCCAACTGCGGTCTGGAGGAAATACGTCAGATTCCCGCCACCGGCCATAGCTTCGGCGATTGGGTCGTAGTTCAGGAGCCCACGGAAACCGCCAACGGCAGCCAGGAAAGAACCTGTGCCGATTGCGGCCATGTGGAAACCGAAACAATTCCCATGACCGGCGTCAATCCGCCCACCGGCGACCTGGCCCTCGGCGCCATGCTAACGGCTGCTGTTCTTAGCGGCGGTGCTGTCCTGGTGCTGCTGAAGAAAAAGGAAGAGCAGGAATAACCGAATACCCAAATAAGCAAACCCTGCCGGCATATATGCCGGCAGGGCTTCTTTTTTCAGATGAAATCCGAGTACTTTTTTAAGTCCGTTTCTGCCAGAAAAAGCCGAGTGCTTTCGCGCTCCGCTCTTTCTTTACATCACCAAAACAGATGGATGGTTGCCAACTGCCTTGCAGGCTGCCGTCAACCATCCATGGACTTTCCCACGGCCTAAAAACACGCCACCGGCATGTTTTCTTAACAAAAACACGGTGTTTTTCTGGCAGGGGCACTAGGACTTGAACCCAGAGCCTACGGTCTTGGAGACCGCCGCTCTACCAATTGAGCTATACTCCTATATATACAAGGCGGAAGGCCTAAAACATCTGGTGGGCCTTCAGGGATTCGAACCCGGGACTATCCGGTTATGAGCCGGAGGCTCTAACCAACTGAGCTAAGGGCCCATAAGTCACAGGTGCCTGAGCACCGTCGCTTGGGTCATTATACCATTGCATCTTGTGTCTGTCAAGAATTTTATTCTGCAAAAAGATCAATTTAACAAATTGTTGTAGAGGCTGTTCAATCAATCAGAATTTGTAAAAAG
>JAZOBI010000124.1:0-12376 GCA_045595885.1 Faecousia sp.
ATCACTGCCGCCTACCGGCTGTCCGCGGGCGTGAAATTCCGCAATGCCTACTGCCGCAGAGATATTGGACAGCGGGCCCTGAAGGCAAAACAGTAAATTGCAGTTTATCGTGGAGTTTGAAAATGTCATGTAGGGACCGGCGTCCTCGACGGTCCTACCGCGAAGCGGGAATTTTTACAAATGTTCCCATAGAATGCAGCAAAATTAGCCCATCGAGGTCAAATTTTGCCGAAGGACCGTCGAGGACGCCGGTCCCTACAAATGCATCCCCGCAGCGACAAACGAAAATTTGCATGATCAATAAACTAGATAAACTAGGAGGACTACCCCATGGTTTACCGCGTATATGTAGAGAAAAAAGAGGGTCTGCGCCATGAAGCTACCGGCCTTTTGGGCGAGTTTCGCACACTTCTGGGCATTTCCGCCCTGGCGGATGTGCGGGTGCTGAACCGCTATGATGTGGAGCTTTCCGATGAAGCGCTGTTCCATCGGGCGGTTCGCACCGTGTTTTCCGAGCCCCAGGTGGATGAAACCTACGGCGATCTGCCCCAGGCGGATGTGGTGTTTGCGGTGGAGCCTCTGCCGGGTCAGTATGATCAGCGGGCGGACTCTGCCAGCCAGTGTATCCAGCTGATGACCAAGGGCGACCGCCCGGCGGTACGCGCCGCCAAGGTCTATTTGCTGACAGGCAAGCTGTCGGAGGAAGAACTGACCAAGATCAAAAAGCACGTGATCAACCCGGTGGAATGTCGGGAAGCCGGTCTGGAAACCCTTCAAAGCCTGAAGGTGGAATATGCCGCCGGCCAGGCGGTACCCACGGTGGAGGGCTTTGTTTCCATGGAGGATGCTGCCCTGGCGGAACTTCTGAGCCGGCTGGGCCTTGCCATGGATGTGGACGATCTGAAATTCCTGCAGAATTATTTCCGGGATGAGGAGCGCAGAGATCCCACCATCACCGAGATCCGGGTGGTGGATACCTACTGGTCCGACCATTGCCGCCATACCACCTTCTCCACCCATATCGACAATGTCAGTATTGACGATCCGGCGGTGCAGGCTGCCTATGAGCGCTACCTTGCCGCCCGTGTGGAGGTTTACGGCGAAGAAAAGGCGGCTGCCCGTCCCCAGACCCTGATGGACATCGCCACCATCGGCGCCAAAACCCTGAAAAAGCGGGGATTGCTTCCCGAACTGGACGAAAGTGAAGAAATCAATGCCTGCTCCATCCATGTGTCCGCGGACGTGGACGGCGAAAAGCAGGATTGGCTCTTGATGTTCAAGAACGAAACCCACAACCATCCCACGGAGATCGAGCCCTTCGGCGGCGCTGCCACCTGCATCGGCGGCTGTATCCGTGATCCCCTTTCCGGTCGCGCCTATGTCCACCAGGCCATGCGTGTCACCGGTGCCGGCGACCCCAGAACGCCTTTGGAAAAGACCCTGCCGGGCAAACTGCCCCAGCGCAAGATCTGCCAGACCGCTGCCGCCGGCTATTCTTCCTACGGCAATCAGATCGGTCTGGCCACCGGCCATGTGGCCGAGCTGTACCATGAGAATTACATCGCCAAGCGGCTGGAATGTGGCGCTGTGGTAGCTGCCGCGCCTGCTGAAAATGTCCGCCGTGAACGGCCCGAGGCCGGCGATGTGGTGATTTTGCTGGGTGGTCGTACCGGCCGTGACGGCATTGGCGGCGCCACCGGTTCCAGCAAGAGCCACAATACCGCGTCCCTTGCCACCACGGCCTCCGAAGTCCAGAAGGGCAACGCCCCCGAGGAAAGAAAAATTCAGCGCCTGTTCCGGGATGGTAATGTGACCCGGCTCATCAAGCGCTGCAATGACTTCGGCGCCGGCGGCGTATCCGTTGCCATCGGCGAATTGGCCGACGGCCTGCATATCGACCTGGACGCCGTCCGCAAGAAGTACGAGGGCCTGGACGGCACAGAGCTTGCCATTTCCGAATCCCAGGAGCGCATGGCGGTTGTGGTAGAGGCCAAGGATGCCGATGCCTTTATCGCTGCCGCGGAAAAGGAGAACCTGGAAGCCTACCGGGTGGCGGTGGTCACCGAAGAGGCCAGAATGGTCATGACCTGGAAGGGTCAGACCATAGCGGATTTGAGCCGCGCTTTCCTGGATACCAACGGCGCGGTGAAGCACACCCGTGTTTCCGTGGGCGAAAAGGACCTGTCGCCCCTGAGTAAGCCTTTGTTTGCCGATCTGCGGGAAATGGCCGGCAGTTTGAAAACAGCCAGCCGCAGAGGCCTTGTGGAGCGGTTTGACTCCACCATCGGCTCCGGTTCCTTGCTGATGCCTTATGGCGGCGCTACCCAGTCCACCCCTGCCCAGACTATGGCGGCGCTGCTGCCGGTTCTGCCCGGCCGGGAAACCCATACGGGCAGCGTGTTCAGCTGGGGCTGCGATCCGGATCACATGAGCCTGGATCCCTATACCGGCGCCCATGCCGCTGTCTATAACTCCGTTGCCAAGCTGGTAGCTGCCGGCGCGGATTACCGCAAGGCATACCTGACGCTGCAGGAGTTCTTTGAAAAGCTGAAAAATGAGCCTGCCCGCTGGGGCAAGCCCTTTGCCGCGCTGCTTGGCGCCCTGGATGCCCAGCTGGAGCTGGGTGCCGCCGCCATCGGCGGTAAGGACTCCATGTCCGGCACCTTCCAGGATCTGGATGTGCCGCCCACGCTGATCTCCTTTGCCATCGCCCCCATCGAAAGCGACATGGTGCTCAGCCCCGAATTTAAGGAAGCCGGTCACCCCGTGTATGTCTTCGGACCCACCGACGAAACCGCCGAAAGCCTGAAATCCGCCTGGGAACGGTTCTACGAGCTGCACAAGGCCGGCAAAGTGAAGGCTGCCTGGGCTGTGGAGAACGGCATCGGCGAAGCCGTCATGAAGATGTCCTTTGGTAACAACATCGGCTTTAAGGCCTGCGCCGAGCTGAAAGAAAACTGGCATTTGGGCCTGTGGGGCTTCCTGGTGGCGGAGCTGACCGAAGAACTGGAAGCGCCCGGCGTGTTCAAACTGGGCGAAACCACCGGCGATGCGGTCATTTCTCTGCCCGGTGACAGCGTTTCCATCGCCGAGCTGCGGGCTATTAACGATGGGGCGCTGGAAGATGTGTACCCCACCGCCGCTCCCGCCGAAAGCGAATTGCCGCTGCTGGCTTCCGAAAAGAAGCCTTTGGCCAAGCCTGCCATCGCGGTGAGCAAGCCCAAGGTGCTGATTCCCGTATTCCCCGGCACCAACTGTGAGTATGACTCTGCCCGGGCCGTCATGCGAGCCGGTCTGGACGCGGAAATTCTGGTGGTCAATAACCAGTCCGCTCAGGGCGTGGCGGATTCTGCCGCCCGGTTTGCCCAAGCGGCCAGAAACAGCAATATCATCTTCGTACCCGGCGGCTTCTCCGGCGGCGACGAGCCTGATGGCTCCGGTAAATTCATTACCGCCTTCTTCCGCAACCCCGAGGTGCGGGACGCCACCATGGAACTGCTAAAATCCCGCGACGGCCTGATGCTGGGTATCTGCAACGGCTTCCAGGCGCTGATCAAGCTGGGTCTGGTACCTTTCGGCGAGATCATCGACACCGATGAAAGCTGCCCCACCCTCAGCTATAATGTGATCAGCCGCCATCAGAGCCGCATTGTCCGCACCCGTGTTGTTTCCAACAATTCCCCCTGGCTGCGCCGCATGAATGTGGGCGATGTGGTGAATGTGCCCATTTCCCATGGCGAAGGCCGGTTCCTTTGCAGCGATGAGCTGCTCAGAAAGCTCGCTGCCAACGGTCAGATTGCCACCCAGTATGTGGATCTTGCCGGCAATCCCACCATGGATGTGGATTTCAACCCCAATGGTTCTGTCTGGGCCATCGAGGGCATCACCTCTCCCGATGGCCGTGTCTTTGGCAAGATGGGCCATGCCGAGCGTATCGGCCCCAGCCTGTATCAGAATGTGCCCGGCGATTACGACCTGCACCTGTTCCAGGCCGCCAAGGATTATTTCAGCCTGTAATACGAAAAGGAGGATGTGAAAGCATCCTCCTTTCAGTCTGTCGATAAACCCCAAGTTGACAGTCTGGGGAGGGCGCGAAAGTGTCCTCCTTTCCGTTGCGCGCTGGGGGTTGCCAGAACGATGGGATTCTGCTATAATGTTTAGAGGTGTCCTGTAACTATGCAGAAAGGAGGGCTTCCTGTGGAGAAAAATTTGCTGTCATGCATCGCGCCGTATTCCTCGGTGTCCATCATTGGTATGTGCAAAAATGCCGGTAAGACCACGGCGCTGAACCAAATCATCCGGGAAGCGACCCGGCATGGCGAAATTCTGGGTCTGACCTCCATCGGCCGGGACGGAGAGGATAAGGATTTGGTCACCGGCACCAGAAAGCCGGGCATATTTGTGGCGGAAGGTACCTTGATCGCCACCGCGTCCCAGCTGGCGCTGCGCCATTGTGATGTGACCAAAGAAATTTTGGATACCACCGGCATTTTCACGCCCATGGGTCAGGTGGTGCTGCTGCGGGCCAAAAGCGATGGTAATGTACAGCTGGCCGGCCCTTCCATGACCAGCCAGTTGGCAAAGGTGCGGGAGGATTTCTTCCGCCTGGGAGCCAACCGGGTTTTGATTGACGGCGCGCTGAGCCGCAAAAGCCTGTGCAGCCGCCGTGTGACGGAGGCCACCATCCTTTGCACCGGCGCCAGCTATCATAAAAATATCCACACCGTAGTGGCGGATACGGCTTTCCAGTGCCGGGTACTTTCCCTGCCGGAAACGGATGAGGGTCCGCTGCGGCAGCTTTCTGAGGCAGTGGATCGGGATACGGTTTTGTGGACGGAGGAGGGCCCTGTTTCCCTGGCAGCCGGTATGAAGCTGGAAGACGCCCTGCGGAAGCAGCCCGCCCGAGCCGTCTTCTTTGGCGGTGCGCTGACGGATCATGTTCTGCAGCCGCTGCTGATGTCCTCTGTGCCGCTGCAAGGTATTTCGCTGGTTGTCCGGGACAGCAGTAAAATTTTGCTGAAACAGGATATTTTTGAGAAAATACAGCGCCGTGGTATGGCGCTGCAGGTGATCGACAGCGTCAATCCCGTGGCGCTGACGGTGAATCCCTTCAGCGCCCAGGGCTTCCATTTTGACCCGGCGGAGCTGAAGGAGCGAATGGAGCAGGCTACGCAACTGCCCGTATTTGATGTGATGGAAGGAGGGAACCCATGGAACTGACCTTTGCCCAGAAAGAGAATATTGGCTTCCAGTATGTGCTGGAACAGATTCGTCCCTGCTCGCCTTACGGACAGCAGCGGCTGCGGGATTTGACTCCCATGGGCCCCGATGAAAAAACAGAGATCCAGCGCCAGCTGGACAATATCCGCCGGGTGATGGAGGGAGAAAGCTGCCGCAAGGATTTGCAGCAGCTTCTGCGGCTGTTTATGGGTCTGAAAATGATTCGTCCCACGGCCCAAAAGTGTCTGGAAGCGAATCTGAATGCCATAGAATTGTTCGAAATGAAGCGGTTTTTGCTGCAGAGTCAGGAAATGCTGCCGCTTTTTACCCGGCTGCAGGGGATCCTGCGGCTGGAAGGTATGGATTTTGCGGATACGGAAAAGGCGCTGAACATTCTTGATCCCGATGGCAGCCGGACGGCAACCTTTTATATTGCTGACAGCGCCAGCCCGCTGCTTGCGGAAATCCGCCGGG
This sequence comes from Faecousia sp., assembly GCA_045595885.1. Lineage (GTDB taxonomy): Bacteria > Bacillota > Clostridia > Oscillospirales > Oscillospiraceae > Faecousia. The sequence goes on from JAZOBI010000124.1 coordinate 5,695, forward strand.
GAAAGCGGGATTTGGAAGCGAAAATCCGGGAAAATGCTTCCCCGGAACTGCAGGCAAAGCGCTCGGTGCTGGCAGGGCAGGAGGAATTGGAGGAACAGCGCATCCAGGGCGTCATGTCCCGGGCTTTGCGGCCCTATATTCCTGCCATGCTTGCCAATATGGAAGCTATCGCGGATCTGGATCTGACGGCGGAAAAGGCCCGCATCGCGGATGCTTACGGTGCCGCCGCACCGGAACTGACCCGGCAGGAATTGGTGCTGACGGATATGCGGAACCCCCGGATCGTGGATTTGCTGCGGGATCAGGGCAAGATCTTTACACCCATTTCCATCACCCTTCAGCCTGGCGCTACGGTAATCACCGGCGCCAATATGGGCGGAAAAAGCGTTTCCCTAAAGACCATCGCCCTGAATATTCTTCTGGTGCATTGTGGTTTCTTTCCCTTTGCCGCTTCCGCGAAAATGCCGCTGTTTGATGGTCTGCACATCATTTCCGAGGATTTGGAATCCATCGACCGGGGCCTTTCCAGCTTCGGCGGCGAAATGGTGCGCTTCAACCGGATGGCGCAGCAACTAAACCAGGGCTTCCATTTTGTGCTGCTGGACGAATTTGCCCGAGGTACCAATCCCCACGAGGGCGCTGCCATTGTCCGGGCGGTGACCCGGTATCTCAATGAATGCCGGGCCATTTCCGTGCTGGCTACCCACTACGACCAGGTTTCCGATGTGGCCGGTGCCCACTATCAGGTGGCGGGACTGAAGGATCTGGACTGGGAAGCGCTGAGGGAAAATTTGCGGGGATTGCCTTCGGAGGATGGCGTTGCCCAGATCACCCGGAACATGAATTACGGCCTGTACCGAGTCACGGGGAGGCAGGATTGTCCCCGGGATGCCCTGCATATTTGCCGGTTGCTGGGTATGCCGCCGGAAATCGTGGAAGACGCGGAAAAAACCGTTTCCGACGGAATGAAAATTTATTGACAATCACTGGAAAAACCCTTATAATATTGGCATAGATGGGGATTTCGTCCCTGAGAAAATTGCATATTTACCAATAGAGGCGCGGAGAATAAGGTAGCAGGCCGATGGCAACGGGCAGAGCCCCGGATGCGGCCCGTGAATGTGCTTTCCGCCGAAAGCCGCAGCCGGCTCCGGGGCTGTTGGCTTGGTAGCTGTGCCCAGCGTACAACTATTGTCATGGAAGCATGAAGCGCTATTGAACGCATAATTGTCGTTCAATGGCGCTTATTTTTACGAAAAAATAAAATTTACATACAGGAGGACTAACTATGGAACCCAAAAGATCAATGATTCGCCTGCGCATGAGCGCGAAGGATGCCCATTACGGCGGCAATCTGGTGGACGGTGCCCACATGGTGCATCTGTTCGGTGATGTGGCCACGGAACTGCTGATCCTGCAGGATGGTGATGAGGGCCTGTTCTGCGCTTACGACAACATCGAGTTCCTGGCTCCCGTTTACGCCGGCGATTTTATCGAGGCCGTGGGCGAAATCACCCATGTGGGCAATTCTTCCCGGAAGATGAAGTTTGAGGCCTGGAAGGTGATCTCTTCCCGTCCTGACATCAATGATTCCGCTGCCGACGTGCTGGATCCTCCCGTGCTGGTCTGCCGCGCCACCGGCACCTGCGTCACCCCCAAGGATAAGCAGAACGTACCCAGATAAGGAGAAAATATGGAAAAGCTGATTATTACCGCCGCCATCTGCGGCGCGGAAGTTACCAAGGCCCATAACCCCGCCGTTCCCTACACCAAGGAGGAAATGGTTCGGGAGGCAAAGGCCGCTTTTGACGCCGGCGCTGCCGTCATTCATGTCCATGTCCGTCAGGATGATGGCACCCCCACCCAGAGCAAGGCCCGCTTTGCAGAGATCCTGCCTGCCATCCAGGAAGCCTGCCCCGGCGCCATTTTGATCCCCTCTACCGGCGGCGCCACCGGCATGACGCCCGAAGAGCGTCTGCAGCCTACCGAGCTGATGCCGGAAATGGCCACGCTGGACTGCGGCACCTGCAACTTTGGCGATGATATTTTCGTCAACGATATGCCTACCCTGCGTGCTTTCGGTCAGCGCATGATCGAAAACGGCATTAAGCCCGAGTATGAATGTTTTGAAATCGGCCATCTGGACACTGCCCTGACCCTGGCTTCCAAGGGTCAGATCCCCGGCCATCCCATGCAGTTCAACTTCGTGCTGGGTGTTGCCGGCTGCGCCCCTGCCACTGTGGAAAACCTGGCCTTCCTGGTCAGCAAGATCCCCTATGGCTCCACCTGGACCGTCACCGGCGTAGGCCGTGGCGCGTGGCCCATGGTTGCCGCCGGCATCATTATGGGCGGTCACGTCCGCGTTGGTTTTGAGGACAATATCTACCTGGCCCGTGGCCACAAGGCCGCTTCCAACGGCGAATTGGTGGAAAAGGTTGTCCGCATCGCCAAGGAGCTGGGTCGTGAGATCGCTACCCCCGCGGAGGCCCGAAAGATCCTGGGCTTGAAGGAAATTTAATTGATACATTTACATACATTTAGGAGGAATTTATTATGGTTTTGAAAGGCAATAAGTACGGCACCCACCGCGTCATCGAGCCCCAGGGCGTTCTGACCCAGGCCGCATGGAAGATCGACAACGATATGACCAAGCGCTACTCCAACGAAATTATCTGCAACGTCACCTCTTTGAACATCGACTCCGCTTCCTTCACTCAGATCGAGGAAGCCTGCGGCGGCGATGAAGTGAAGATCGGCGAAATGATCATGAGCATTGTCGCTGAGCGGGGCAAGCAGCAGAACCCTGTCACCGGCTCCGGCGGTATGTTCAAGGGCGAGGTGGCCTACATCGGCGAAGACCTGCTGGCCAAGCCTGATTTCGACCTGAAGGTGGGCGACAAGATCGTTTCCCTGGTATCCCTGTCCATGACCCCTCTGAAGATCGACAAGATCCTGGCTATCCACAAGGACATCGACCGTGTGGATATCATCGGCCAGGCTGTTCTGTTTGAGTCCGCTCTGTACGCCAAGATGCCCGAAGATATGTCCGAGCCTCTGGCCCTGGCCGCTCTGGACGTGGCCGGCGCTCCTGCCCAGGCCCGTAAGCTGCCCAAGGAAGGCGACAGCGTTCTGATTCTGGGCGCCAACGGCAAGTCCGGCGTTCTGTGCGGCTTCGAGGCTATGAAGAAGGTGGGTCCCAACGGCAAGGTGGTTGGCGTTGTCCGCAACCCCAAGCAGGTTCCCGATCTGCTGGAGCTGGGCGTTTACACCGATGTTGTGGTGGCTGACTGCACCAAGCCCGTGGCGGTTATGGATGCCGCGCTGGCTGCCAACAATGGCAACGAGTATGACCTCAGCATCTGCTGTGTCAATATCGAGTCCTGCGAAATGTCCGCCATTCTGCCCGTCCGTGACGGCGGTAAGGTCTATTTCTTCTCCATGGCTACCTCCTTTACCAAGGCAGCTCTGGGCGCCGAAGGCGTGGGCAAGGATGTGGAAATGATCATCGGCAACGGTTACACCAAGAACCATGCCAACATCACCCTGGATGTTCTGCGTGAATCCGAGAAGCTGCGCAAGCTGTTCGACGAAAAGTACGTTTAATAAGGAGCTTGAATATGAGAAAAAGCAGAGAAAACGGTATGTTTGCTGACATTCCTGCCGAGCAGTGGAATGACTGGAAATGGCAGGTCCGCAACCGTATCGAAACCCTGGATGAACTGAAAAAATACATGAAACTGACCAAGGAAGAGGAGGAGGGCGTTGCCGCCACCCTGGGCAAGCTGCGCATGGCCATCACCCCCTACTACCTGTCCCTGATCGACCAGGATGATCCCTTTGATCCCATCCGCAAGCAGGCCATCCCCACCGATGCCGAGCTGGATTTTGCTCCCTATGAGGAAGCCGACCCCCTGCATGAGGATACCGACTCCTCCTGCCCCGGTCTGACCCACCGCTATCCCGACCGTGTGCTGTTCCTGACCACCGATATGTGCTCCATGTACTGCCGTCACTGCACCCGTGGCCGCTTCGCCGGCCAGAACGACTGCCAGGTACCCAAGGATCAGATCAATAACTGCATCGAGTACATCCGCAACCATCCCGAGGTTCGTGACGTGGTTCTTTCCGGCGGCGATGCTTTGATGCTGTCCGACAGCCTGCTGGAGTACATCATCAGCAATCTGCGCCAGATTCCCCATGTGGAAATCATCCGTATCGGCTCCCGTACACCCGTGGTTATGCCCCAGCGTATTACCCCTGAGCTGTGCGAGATGCTGAAAAAGTACCACCCCATCTGGCTCAACACCCACTTCAATCATCCCAGCGAAATCACCGAGGAAGCCGCACAGGCCTGCGCTATGCTGGCCAACGCCGGTGTGCCTCTGGGCAACCAGAGCGTGCTGCTGGCCGGTGTCAACGATTGTACCCATGTGATGCTGAAGCTGGTCAATGAGCTGGTTCGCATCCGTGTCCGTCCCTACTATATCTACTGCTGTGACCCCTCCCTGGGTCTGAGCCATTTCCGCACCCCTGTTTCCAAGGGTATCGAGATCATCGAAGCCCTGCGTGGCCACACCTCCGGCCTCTGCGTGCCCACCTTCGTAGTGGACGCTCCCGGTGGCGGCGGCAAGACCCCTGTCATGCCCAGCTATGTGGTGTCCCAGACCCCCAGAAAGATCGTGCTGCGTAACTTTGAGGGTGTGATCACCACCTACACCGAGCCCGATCATTACGAGAATAAGTGCCACTGCGATGTTTGCACCGGCAAGGTTCAGCCCACCCGCACCAAGACCGGTGTTGCCGCTCTGGCGGAGGGTGTGGAGCAGAAGTACATGGAGCCCATGCAGCTGCTGCGCAGAGACCGTCACAATCACTGAGCATCAGGGGGAAGACTATGGAATCCAAACTGAATCTGAATATGGAGCTGGTGGCCCGGGCCCGGGCCAGCGCCTCCAAGGTTGCCGATGATGTGCAGAGCTTCATCGATAACCATACCACCGTCACCGTAGAGCGCGCTGTCTGCCGCCTGCTGGGTATCGACGGCGTCAACGATGTGGACGCTCCGCTGCCCAACATCGTGGTTGATCATCTGCTGGAAAAGGGCATCCTGCCCGGCGGCGCCGCCTTCTACATTGGCAACGCCATGGCAGAATTGGGCTGCAATCCCCAGGAAGTGGCTGAGCGCATCAGCGCGGGAACCCTGGATCTGTCCCAGGTGCCGGTTCACTCTGCCGAGGAGATCCGCGCCGCCATCATGCCTGTAGTCAATGCCACATTGGAGCGAATTGGCCGCAATGTGGGTCAGCGCAATGAATTCCTGAAGGAATTTGGCGACAAGGAAGGCCCCTACCTTTATATCATCGTTGCCACCGGCAACATCTACGAGGATATTGTCCAGGCCAAGGCCGGCGCCCGCCAGGGCGCGGATATCATCGCTGTCATTCGTACCACTGGCCAGAGCCTTCTGGACTATGTGCCCTACGGCGCCACCACCGAAGGTTTCGGCGGTACCTATGCCACCCAGGAAAACTTCCGCCTCATGCGCGAGGCGCTTGACGAAGTGGGCCGTGAGCAGGGCCGCTACATCCGCCTGTGCAACTATTGCTCCGGTCTGTGTATGCCCGAAATCGCCGCTATGGGCGCCCTGGAGCGGCTGGATGTGATGCTCAACGACGCGCTCTACGGCATCCTGTTCCGGGATATCAATATGCAGCGCACCATCATCGACCAGTATTTCTCCCGTGTGATCAACGGCTATGCCGGCGTCATCATCAACACCGGCGAGGATAACTACCTGACCACCGACGATGCCATCACCAGCGCCCACACGGTGCTTGCCTCCCAGTTCCTCAACGAAGCCTTTGCCCTCCGTGCCGGTATGCGGGAAGAGCAGATGGGCCTGGGTCACGCCTTTGAGATGGATCCCGCCGTGGAAAACACCTTCCTGTACGAACTGGCACAGGCGCAGATGGCCCGTGAAATTTTCCCCAAGGCGCCGCTGAAGTATATGCCTCCCACGAAGTTCATGACCGGCAACATCTTCCGCGGTCACATCCAGGATGCCCTGTTCAACATGGTCTGCATCCTCACCGGCCAGAAGCTGCAGCTGCTGGGCATGATGACGGAAGCCATCCATACGCCCTTTATGTCTGACCGCGCTCTGTCCATTGAAAATGCCCAGTACATTTTCCGCACCATGGCGGATCTGGGCGGTGAGCTGACCTATAAGGAAGGCGGCATCATCCAGTCCAGAGCCAACGAAGTGCTGACCAAGGCTACCGACCTGCTTGCTGAAATTGAGGAGCTGGGCCTGTTCACCACTCTGGAAAAGGGAATTTTCGCCGATGTGAAGCGTCCCAAGGACGGCGGCAAGGGTCTTGCCGGCGTGGTGGTCAAGGACAGCGTTTACTTCAACCCCTTCATTGAACTGATGAAAGGAAAGGTGGCTGCACAATGAGTTCCGGACTGTATAACACCCATAAAAACGATTTTGATACCACATTGGATCTGAAGCGTCTGAAACCCTATGGCGATACCATGAACGACGGCAAGGTGCAGCTGAGCTTCACGCTGCCCATCAAGGACGATGCCCGGGGCGAAGAGGCTGCCCGTCAGATGGCCCGCGCCATGGGTCTGGAAGAGCCCAATGTGGCTTTCCACCAGGCGCTGGACGAGAATTTCA
>JAZOBI010000125.1:0-2971 GCA_045595885.1 Faecousia sp.
AACAGCCGGATGCTGTGATAATTATCCTTGGACCAATCATCGTACCAAAAATCAAAGAGCTTGCATAGAAACTGTCCGTAAGCTTTTGGGGTGAGGGAGAAGGGCATGCTGCCGCGCTCTTCGTCGATGGGATCCAGACAGGGAATGAACTGCATGTATTCTACACCCAGGTTTTTCAGTTCCCGATAGACTTTTTCCGGGTGCCTCGCACATTGTCCGGTGACAACGCAAAGCGCATTGGTCCGAACCCCTGCCCGATTGAGCATTTTGAAAGCGTTGCTTACGGTTTTCCATGTATCTTTTCCCTGAGAATCCACCCGGTAATGGTTATGCAGATCTTTGTAGCCGTCGATGGAAATGCCAACGAGAAAATCATGCTGCTTGAGAAAGGATACCCATTGGTCATCAATGAGCGTGCCATTGATCTGAATGGAATAACTGACTGACACATTCTTCGGCTTCTGTCGGTTGACCTTATTCACGAAATCCACGAAGAACGGGAGACCCGCAACAGTCGGCTCTCCGCCCTGGAATGCAAAGTGAATGCTGCCGTTTGCTTCGATATTGGTGAAAGCTTCAATCAGGAGCAAATCAACAGTTTCCGGCTGCATCATACCCATGTGGCTGACAGATCGGTTTTGCGCAATATCAGCATAGAAGCAGTAGCGGCAGCGCAAATTACAGGCGCTGGAGGCCGGTTTAATCAGAAACTGAAGTTCCTTCATGTGTGACTCCCTTCTTCGGCTACTTTATCAGATGGAATATATCGGGTGCAAAGCTGTCAACTCCGGATAGCAGATCCTCTGCCGGCGGTTCCGGCATCCCGGCATAAGCCGCCTCGAACCCGCCGGGGATATCATTGGCAATGGGATTTGTTCAAACGATAATCCTGTATTTGTCGTGTTCCATTTGTTGACAATTGAACACGATATCGTATAATGTTGATGATTAAATATATTGCAAATGTTGACCACATTATAGCCAAAATCGTAATATAAAGCTAAAAATATGTCAACACTTGTTCGATCTTGAAAGAGTGAAAAAGGAGAGGAAATATGTCCGTTTTGGAATCCCTGGTGTTCCTTGCGGCAAGCTTTCTGGCTTCCGCAGTCGGTGCCATCTGCGGCATTGGCGGCGGTGTGATTGTGAAGCCCACACTGGAACTGTTCGGTTGGGTTAGTGCGCCTACCATTAGCTTCCTGTCCGGAACCATGGTGCTTGCCATGAGCTGTTACTCCGTGACCAAGTCGCTGCGGGCAAAGGAAAAAGCGGTGGATATGAAAATCGGTACACCCCTTGCAATTGGCGCAGCCATTGGCGGTGTGGCGGGTAAGGTGATCTTCAATCTGATCCGCAGCCAGTCCGGAAATCCGGATACAGTGGGTGCTGTGCAGTCCGTTTGCCTGATGATTGTGACCATCGGTACGCTCATCTATAACCTGAAAAAAAGCGGCATAAAAACTTATCAGGTTACAAATGCCATTGCCTGTGTTGGTATCGGCCTTGTGCTTGGCATTATGTCCAGCTTCCTGGGTATTGGCGGCGGCCCCATCAATCTGGTGGTGCTGAGCTTTTTCTTCAGCTTGGATACCAAAACTGCCGCTGCGAACAGTCTGTACATCATTCTTTTCAGTCAGATCGCAAGTCTGCTGTTTACACTTTTTGGGAAAACCGTGCCTGAATTTGAATGGCTTACTTTGATTTGCATGATTTTCGGCGGCATCATTGGCGGCATGGTTGGACGCAAGTGCAGCGCAAAGATGAATAACGCCGGCGTTGATAAGCTTTTGGCCGGCTTGATGGTTGTCATTATTTTCATGAGTGCCTACAATGCGTGGCGCTATGCGATGTAGGCAAATATACATAGGAGGAACAGCATGAGCAAGAAGCCGAATATCATTATGATTCTGACCGATGATCTGGGCTACGGAGATATTTCCTGCCTGAATCCCCGGTCGCAGATCCACACCGAAAACATTGACCGTGTGGCAAGCGAGGGACTCCGCATGACGGATTGCCATTCATCCAGCGCTTTGTGCACGCCTTCCCGGTATGCATTGATGACTGGCCGCTACAACTGGCGCAGCAGACTGAAAATGATGGTGCTTCCCGGTCATTCCTCTCATCTGATTGAAAACGGCAGAGAGACTATTGCCTCTCTGTTGCAGAAGAGCGGATATCAGACTGCTGTTGTCGGCAAGTGGCATTTGGGCATGGACTGGCAGACAAAAGATGGCTATGAATTGCCCCTGACATATTCGGACAAGACGGCTGCGGCGGATCTGATGATGGGCGGCATTGACTTTACGGCCCCCATCAAAAACGGCCCCAACGCACGCGGTTTTGATTATTATTACGGTATGCCCGCAAGTCTGGATCAGCCGCCCTTTATTCACGTTGAAAATGATCGCGCCATCACCCAGCCTGTGGAGATGATCGGCAAGAAGAAGCTGGACCGTACCACCGCAGCTGACCAGTTTGACGTGGAATACGGCCCGGCAGAAGCCGGTTACGACCCCAGTAAGATGGGCCCCGAAATGGACGAAAAGGTTTTGGAACTGGTTGACAAGTACGCAGACGGGGACAAGCCCTTCTTTATCTATTATCCAACCCTGGCGGTTCATGGCCCGCTGGTTCCCAGTGAGGAGTATAAGGGCAAGTCCGGCCTGAACGCTTATGCGGATTTTGTGCTGCAGGTGGACGGTTTTGTTGGCAGGCTGGATAAGCTGCTCCACGACAAGGGAATTGCAGACGATACCATTTTGATCTTCACCTCTGACAATGGCTGCAGCCCTGTGGCCGACTATCCCACGCTGGTTTCCAAGGGACACAATCCGAGCTATATCTATCGCGGCTGGAAGGGTGATATCTGGGAGGGCGGCCACCGCATTCCCTTTATTGTCCGTTGGCCGGGTAAGATTCCTGCCGGCAGCAGCTGCGATGCGCTGTCCTGCCTGGTGGATATGTTTGC
>JAZOBI010000126.1:0-4663 GCA_045595885.1 Faecousia sp.
ATCACTGCCGCCTACCGGCTGTCCGCGGGCGTGAAATTCCGCAATGCCTACTGCCGCAGAGATATTGGACAGCGGGCCCTGAAGGCAAAACAGTAAATTGCAGTTTATCGTGGAGTTTGAAAATGTCATGTAGGGACCGGCATCCTTGACGGTCCTACCGCGAAGCGGCATTTTTACAAATGTTCCCATAGAATGCAGCAAAATTAGCCTATCGAGGTCAAATTTTGCCGAAGGACCGTCGAGGACGCCGGTCCCTACAAATGCATCCCCGCAGCGATAAACGAAAATTTGTACTTCCCGGGAGGGCTAACCATGATTTTCAAAGACAAAGGTATCCTCAAGGCTCTATGGGCCGGTATGTTTTTTCTGTGCGCTCTGCTGGGCTTTGTCCCGTCACCGGAAGGTGCCAACAAGTGGCTGCTGATGGCCTTCGGAATTCTGTTCTTCCTGCCGCCCGCGCTGCTGATCTACCAAAGCTGCCGCACCGCCGATCGAAAGACTCTGCTTTTGATCCGCAATCTTTCCATCGCCTCCCTGGGCTCCACGTTGGTTTTCCTGGTGGCCAATATGCTGAGTCTTTTGACCTCTGAGGCAGTTGGCAACGCGCTGCACACCATTTTGTCCATCGTGTCCACACCCATGGTCTGCTGCCAATACTGGGTCATCAGCCTGTTTTTGTGGGCGGCGCTTCTGTGGACCAGCCTGCATTTTCTAAAAAACACCCCTAAATGACCATTTTCCGGGACTCTACTGGCAGTAGAGTCCCGTTTCTACCGTCGGGAGAGCCATTTTTCAGAAAAACATCGTGACAGTTTCTTGCTGGGCATGGTATGATAGACGCGGAAATTCATGCGGTTCGCCGCGTTTTTACAGGAGCGATTCTTTATGGCAAACTATAAGATTATTACCGATTCCGCCTGCGACCTGCCCCGGGCCATGCTGCAGGAATTGGATGTTACCACCATTCCCCTGTTCGTCAATTTCCGGGGAGAAGCCCGGGCCGACAGCGTAGAACAGCAGGAAGTCAAAACCCTGTATGACGCTATGCGGGCCGGCGAAGTGGCCACCTCCTCCGCCGTCAACCCCGACGGTTGGGCCGGTGTCATCGAGCCTGTTCTGGCCGCGGGTCAGGACGCGCTGGTGCTGGCCTTCTCCTCCGGTTTGTCCACTACCTATCAGTCTGCTGTCATTGCCGCCAACGATCTGCTTGAGCAGTATCCCGACCGGAAGATCCAGGTTGTGGATACGGGCTGTGCCGCGTTGGGTCAGGGTCTGTTTGTATACTACGCCTGCAAAATGCGGGACGCGGGTCTTTCCCTGGACGAGTTGACCAGCTGGGCCGAAGAAAACAAGCTGCACCTGTGCCACTGGTTCACCGTGGACGACCTGGTGTATCTGAAGCGCGGCGGCCGTGTCAGCGCCGCTACCGCTGTGCTGGGTGCCATGCTGAATATCAAGCCGGTGCTTCATGTGGACGATGAAGGCCATCTGGTCAGCATGGCAAAGGTTCGTGGCCGCAAGGCTTCCATCGAAACCATGGTCAAAAAGTTTGACGAGCTCCACGATGGCTATGAAAACGATATCGTATTCATCTGCCACGCCGACTGCATCGAGGACGCCAAAAAGATGGAAGCGATGATGCTGCAGCGGGGCGTGAAGGAAGTATTCATCAGCAATCTGGGCGCCGTCATCGGCTCTCACGCCGGCCCCGGCACCTTGGCCCTGTTCTTCATGGGCAAGCACAGATAATAATCCATACGCAATAAAAATGCCATGGCAAGCCTTCCGCTTGCCATGGCAATTCTTTTTTATTTCACCTGCATGGCGGCAAAGGCCACCTCCGCCGCTTTGGTTTCCGGTGTGCAGAACATATGCCACAGAGGCGCCGTTTCCGCCAAACGGGAAACAAGGCCATCTCTTTCCGCCATTTTCGCGCCGTCCAAAGGCGCGTAAGCCTGACGCAAAAGCATGGGCATGGCCTCCTCCGGGAGCATGGGGCTGATGACATTTTCTTTTCCCCGCTCCAGAATGCAAATACCGGCCAGGGGCACACACAAATTGCTGTGGAGCCCATGCTTGCCGCTCCAGGGAGAGCCGCAGGCAAAAATTCCCGCCTCCCCAAACCGCAAGAAGGGCTTGTCATCGTTGATCATCACCGCCCGCTGCCCCAGAAGTTGCCGCCACAGCCGGGCGTGGGTGGATTTTCCGGTGCCGCATTTGGCGGTAAATAAATAGGCTTTTCCATCCACCGCCACAGTGCTGCCATGGAGCTGCAAAATCCGCCGGTCAAACAGGAATTCGGCAAAGGCGCGTCCAATGGCCGCCCTTTCCAGATGCGGATCGGCATACATCCGGGGGCGGATCCCCTCCTGCCTTGCTTCCTCCAGGCTGAACGCCTGCTCAAAATCCATGGCTTGCCGGGTGACGGAAACCCTGAAATCCGCTTCCTTTTCCGTGAGAAACTCCCGGAAATAGTGCCGGGTGCTGGCGCATTGGGGCTCCACCTGTGCCACATACCCGGCAATCTCCATCCGAAACGCCTGCTGCATCATCCCAGACAATTTCCGCAGGGCGCGTAGCCGGCCCGGATGGCTTCTTCATAGCTGTCAAAATACACCCGGTTTTCCTCGCTGGGCAGGCTGGAGCAGGTGGGCAGATGGAGCTTTTTGGAATTTCGATTGCCGATGTAGGTCTGTCCCTGAGGCTGTGTGGTCGTGGGCTGTTCCGGTGTTACGGAGCCGTTGTTCCAGGAGAAGGTCACCGCTACACCATCGGTCACCGCCACAATGCTGCCCAGCGTATCGGTGCGATACAGGGTCACCTCCGCGTCGCGGAGTCTGGAAAGGGGCGCCTCATGAGGATGGCCATAGGAATTACCCTCACCCACGGAAATCACGCCGTAGGTGGGCATGACCGCCCGAAGAAAGCGATAGCCGGTGGAGGTTTCCGAACCGTGATGGCCCACCTTCAACACATCGGCATGCCAATCAAAGCGTTCGCCCCAGTAGTCCAGCATATCGTTTTCCGCCTGGGTTTCCATATCGCCGGTGAAAAGGAACCGGGTGTCGCCCAACTGCACCATCAGCACGATGGAGGTGTCATTGGGATCGGCATAGCTCTGCACCGGGCCCAGCACCGTTGCGGTAGCGGAGCCGAAGGAGATCACATCGCCGGGTGCGGGAATGGTCACTTCCAGCCCCTGCTGGTTGGTATAGTAGAGAAAATCGTCGAAGCAGCCGGAGGAATAGGTGCGGGTGGGGGCATAGACCGCCGCCGTTTCATACACCGCCAGCACGCCGGGTAAGCCGCCCACATGATCCTCGTGGGCATGGGTGGCAATCACCGCCTCCAGCCTGGTCACTCCCTGCTGCTGCAGATAGGAAACCACCAGAGAGGAATCGTCCACATTGCCTCCGTCAATGATGATATATTCGCCGTCGCACTCCAGCAGGGCGCAATCCGCCTGCCCCACATCCAAAAAGTGGACACGCAGCGCTGACTCCTGGGTAGGCTGGGTGTTGGCGGTAGTCGTGACCACCGGGTCCATCACGCCGCAGCCTGTCAGCAGCAGTATCATTGCCAGTAAAATCGCAGTTGCTTTTTTCATAAAGATACCTTTGATTGCAAATTTTCGTTTATCGCTCTGTTCATTGCCAACATAATCGCAGGGCAAGGCTATGGCCGGAGCGATAAACCCCATTTATTTTGTGGTCAGATTGGTATTGTTTTTCGCTTTTTTCTGCTGATTCAGCCAGGTGTTCATCACAAAGCTGTGGGGCAGCAGCTTCACCAGCCGCACCTGGAATTTTACCGGCAGGCCATGAATGGAAAAATCCTTTTTGGTTTTGTACAGATCCTTTAGTCCCGTGGCAACCACGTCGGCTGCTTCATACAGCCGGTCGTAATACTGCACTTCACCGTCGTTGGTCTGCAGAGCATGGTTGAAAAACTCTGTTTTGACCCAGCCGGGATTCATGCTCATCATGCGGATGCCCCGGGATTTCAGTTCCCGGTTCATAGCCCGGCTATAGCTGAGAACCATGGCCTTGGTGGCGCCATAGGTGGTAATGTAAGGTACCGGCTGCCAGGAGGAATTACTGGCCAGCTGCAGCACATGGGAGCCCTTTGCCATGTAGGGCAGTGTCAGCCGGGTCATAGCCACAAGGGCCTTGCAGTTGAGGTCGATCATACGCAGGTCATCTTCCAGGGAAACCTTGTCGTAGGCGCCGAATTTACCGAAGCCGGCGGCGTTGACCAGCAGCTCCACATTGGGCTTTTCCTGCTCCAGCAGGGCGGCAAAGGTATCAAAGCTGGCGTTATCCAGCAAATCCAGCGCCACAGGCCGCACCGGAACCCGGGCACGCAGCGCCTTCAGCGCCTCTCCCCGCCGGGCTATAGCCCAAATTTCGTCCACCTGAACATATTGACTCAGCTGCAGCACAAATTCCCGACCCATACCGGAAGACGCGCCGGTTACAATGGCTATGTTCATATCGTTTCCTCCAAAAAGATTTCAAATTTTCATTTATCGCTGCGGTGATGCATTTGTAGGGACCGGCGTCCTCGACGGTCCCTACATGACATTTTCAAACTCCACGATAACCTGCAATTTGCCCGTCCGAACAGTAAAAAAGGCCTCCGGAGTCCGGAGGCTTTTGGCTTA
>JAZOBI010000127.1:0-12403 GCA_045595885.1 Faecousia sp.
GGGAAAATATTTCCGATTTTTCTTCCGGTGTGATGCTGTTCATGGCAGGTCTTGGTAAAAAAATGCTGCTGGCCAATCCCATGCGCAATCTGAGCCAGCAGATCATGGGTCAAAGCGGCACCGCCGCCGCCTGGGCCGGCATCGCCGCCTACACATTGCAGATTTACTTCGATTTTTCCGGTTATTCCGACATGGCCCGGGGTCTGGGCCGGATGCTGGGCTTTGAATTTCTGCCCAATTTCGACTACCCCTATATTTCCCGGTCCGTCACGGAGTTCTGGCGGCGGTGGCACATCAGCCTTTCCACCTGGTTCAAGGAATATGTCTACATTCCCCTGGGCGGCAACCGAAAGGGCATGGCAAGGCAAATTCTCAACATCGCCATCGTCTGGGCGCTGACCGGCTTCTGGCACGGCGCCAGCTGGAATTTCCTGCTGTGGGGTTTGTATTACGCGGTTTTGCTGATTTTGGAAAAGACCTTCCTGCTGAAACTGCTGCAGAAGCTGCCCAAATTCGCAGGCCATATGTACACCGTTTTCGCCTTTATGATGGGCTGGGCCCTGTTCTATTTCACGGATTTGGGACAGCTTGGCGGCTTCTTCCGCAATCTCTTTACCCTTTCGCCCACATCCGCGGAAAATCTGCATTTCATTGCCGCGTTTTTGCCCCTGATGGCGGTGGCTATTTTCGTTTCCACGCCGGCGGGCCATATTTTCTGGGAAAAGCACGGGCAAAAGCCGGCTGTCCGCTGGGGCGCCATCGCCGCGGCGGCGGCGTGTATGCTGCTGTGTGTGGCGGCGCTCGCCAGCCAGAGCTACAATCCCTTCATTTATTTCCGTTTCTAAGGAGGCAGGCATGAGAAAAGCAAAACTTCACGAAATCATCACCTGCGTCCTGTTCTGCGGCTTTATTGGCATCATGGGCATCCTGTATTTGGCGCTGCCCAAGGAAAGCTTCAGCCAACTGGAGAAGCGGGAATTGGCTTCCTCTCCGATTTTGACCATGGACACTCTGGTTTCCGGCCAATTTGGCGCCGACCTGGAAAGCTATATGGCCGACCATATGCCGGGCCGGGACTTTTTCGTGGGTCTGGGGGCCTACTATGACCTGGCTACCTGCCAGCAAAGCAGCAAGGACATTTATCTTGCCCACGGCGGCTGCCTTGTGGAAACCCCGGCGGATTGGGATCCTGCTCAGGCGGAGAAAAATATGCGCTATATCAACGCCTTCGCGGAAACTTTGGGGCAGAAGGTGGATTTGATTTTGGTGCCGTCGGCGGGATTTTTCCTGGAGGACAGCATCCGGGGCATTCACGACAGTTATTGCGATGACGAAATGATCCGGGCCATTTATGAAATGGCCGATGGCGGCGTGAATACCATGGATCTGGTCCAGGTATTCCAATACCGGGACGGCCTTTACTACCGCACCGACCATCACTGGACCTCCCAGGGCGCTTTTCTGGCCTACAGAGCCTATATGGATCATCTGGGCCGGGAGGCGGTTTCCCAGGATTTCTTCTCCGTGGAAACCTTTGAGGGCTTCCGGGGCTCCACCTACTCCCGCAGCGCCCTGTGGCTGACGGCGGCGGAACCCATCGAACTGTGGCACGGCAGCCACTTAACGGTGGAAAATTCCACAACCGGCGCACATGATGGGGTATTTTACTATGACCGTCTGCAGCAGGCGGATATGTACACCGTGTATCTGGACGGCAATCAGCCCCTTGTGCGGATCTATAACGAAGGCAACGCCGGCAAAGGTAAGCTGCTGGTGATCCGGGACAGCTATGCCAACTGCATCGGCCCCTTCCTGGCCGAAAGCTATGAGGAAGTGGTGATGATCGACCTGCGCTACTACCGGCAGGCCGCATCGGCTCTGGTGGAAGCGGAAGAATTTGACAATGTTCTGATCCTTTACAGCATCGGCAATTTCATGACCGATGCCAATTTCCCCTTCCTGCAGTAAATTGCAGT
Source organism: Faecousia sp. (assembly GCA_045595885.1). GTDB lineage: Bacteria > Bacillota > Clostridia > Oscillospirales > Oscillospiraceae > Faecousia. The sequence continues at coordinate 1,977 of JAZOBI010000127.1, forward strand.
TTATCGGGGAGTTTGAAAATGTCATGTAGGGACCGGCGTCCTCGACGGTCCCTACAACGCGAAAACGAACGGAGCGATAAACGAAAAATGGAAACACAATGACATGGCAAAGCGGCAGGAAAATCCTGCCGCTTTTTTTGATACAGAAACGCATTAAAATAATTGGGTTTTTTCCAAAAATATTACACAAATTTCCAATTTATGAATACAGAAATTGGGATTTTCCCTGCCTTTTGCGGAATAATTTGGAAGTGAGCATTTTTGTCAAAAATGTGTCTTTTGTGTGAAAACAATAACTTTCGGCAGAAAAACACCAGTTATTTTCCTTTATTTTGAAAGGAACGATAATTTTTTGCAATTTAATCCGGGATTTACACAAAAATAATGGATTTTCCCTATTTTTGCTTCAAAAAATAGTCGAATTTTTCTATTTCGTCAATTGACCTAAGCAGCATTTTCTGCTACTATATTAGTACCAAGTTCAAGAAAGGAGGAACAAAATCATGACATATGTTTGGCTTGGACTGATGTTGGTGTTTCTCATTGTGGAGGCCGTCTGTCCTTTCCATCTGGTGAGCATCTGGTTTGCCGTGGGCGCTCTGGCTGCCGGTGTGGCTGCCTGGTTTGGCGGCCAATTGTGGCTGCAGGTTCTGCTGTTCGCGGTGGTATCCTCTGCGTTGCTGGCATGCCTCTGGCCCTTCGTAAAAAAGGTACTGAATCCCCAAATGATCAAAACCAATGTGGATAGCATCATCGGCACGGAAGGCTATGTGACCCAGGACATCGACAATATCGCCGCCACCGGTCAGGTAAAACTGGGAGGTATGGAATGGAGCGCCCGGTCCGTTTCCGGCCAAAAGATCCCCGCCGGCGCATTGGTAAAAGTGGAACGAATCGAAGGCGTAAAGGTATTCGTCAACCCCGTGAAAGTAAAAGCGGAAGAAGTCAGTTTATAAGGGAAATTGTTGTTTACACTACGATGGTGCCGTAGGGTGTATGTGTAAACAACCATTTCTATCATCAACCATGTAATTATTTTAAGGAGGAAAATTTATGCCGTATATTATCGCAGCCGTTGTAGGCGTACTGTTCATTCTGGTGATTTCCAACATCTATATCGTCCAGCAGGGCCGTGCTTACGTCATCGAGCGCCTGGGCGCTTTCCGGGCCGTCAAGGGTGTGGGTCCCCACTTTAAGGTTCCCTTCCTGGATCGCATCGCCCGCCGTGTCAGCCTGAAGGAGCAGGTGCTGGACTATCCCCCCCAGCCCGTCATCACCAAGGATAATGTTACCATGCAGATCGACACCGTTGTCTATTTCCAGATCACCGACCCCAAGCTGTACGCCTACGGCGTGGAACAGCCCATGGCCGCTATGGAAACCCTGACCGCCACCACCCTGCGTAACATCAGCGGCGATCTGGAACTGGACCAGACTCTCACTTCCCGTGACGTGGTCAACACCAAGATGCGCGCCATTCTGGACGAAGCTACCGACCCCTGGGGCATCAAGGTCAACCGTGTGGAGCTGAAGAACATTCTGCCTCCCACCGACATCCAGAACTCCATGGAAAAGCAGATGAAGGCTGAGCGTGACCGCCGTCAGGCCATCCTGCAGGCCGAAGGCCAGAAGAAGTCCGCCATTCTGATCGCCGAAGGTGAGCGGGAATCCGCCATTCTGCGGGCCGATGCTGAGAAGCAGGCCGCCATTTTGAAGGCAGAAGCCGAGCGCCAGAGCGCCATTTTGAAGGCCGAAGGTGAGGCCGAAGCCATCCGTAACGTGCAGCAGGCGCTGGCAGACTCTCTGCAGATGCTGAACGAGAAGGCTCCCAATGACGCGGTGCTGAAGCTGAAGTCCATCGAAGCTATGCAGCAGATCGCCAACGGTCAGGCCACCAAGATCATCATTCCTTCTGAAATGCAGGGCTATGTGGGCCTGGCAAACGGCATCGTTGAAGGCGTGAAGGAATAATTCATAATTACAAATTAGACTACGAAACCTGTAAGGGAGGGTCTTAACCCTCCCTTATATGGAAAGGAGAAACCTATGTTTATTTCGGATTACCGCCGGATCGCCCGGGAAAACCTGGCCGGCAAATGGGGAACCGCCATTTTAGCCGCCCTGATCGCTGCCCTGTTCGGCGCCCTGGTGGCCGGTTCCAATTTCAGCCTGGATTTTGAAATCCGGGAAGAGTGGAAAAGCTGGATATCGGAAGCTGTGCTGGTATATCTGCAGATTGCCCTGTCCATCGGCGGCATTTTAAGCCTGGTGCAGTTCATTCTGGGCGGCGCCATTCAGCTGGGCTACAGCAAATTCCTGCTGAATATGCACGACGGCAAGGAAGCCGGCATTCACGATTTGTTCTCCCAGATGGACCGCTTTGGCACCGCCTTTTTGATGAACCTGCTGCGGGGTCTGTTTATCACTTTGTGGACGCTGCTGTTCATCATTCCCGGTATCATCGCGACGTACAGATACGCCATGGCGCCCTTTATTCTGGCGGAGAACCCCTATCTGACCGCCAATGACGCCATTAAAGAGTCCAAGGAACTGATGCGGGGCAACAAAATGTCCCTGTTCCTGCTGGGTCTTAGCTTCATCGGCTGGGATATCCTGTGTATCCTCAGCCTGGGCATTGGGTATATTTGGCTCAACCCCTACAAAAACGCGGCCTACGCCGCCTTCTACCGCACCCTCAGCCCCATCTACACCAAGTTTCAGCCCAGCGAGCTGAACACCCAAGGTTAACACAAAAACCATACCGGACAAAACGGAAAGGAGATAATCAATATGGAATGGTGGTATATCGCGATCCCTGTAGCAGTAGTAGTTCTGTTGATTTCCATCGGCTATGTAAAGGCTCCGCCGGATACGGCCTACATCATTTCCGGCTTCCGCAAGCCCCGGATCCTGATTGGTAAAGCCGGCATCCGCATTCCCTTCCTGGAACGGATGGACAGACTGTCCCTGAAAATGTTCTCCGTAGACGTAAAAACTACGGATTTTGTCCCCAACGCAGAGTACATCAACGTAAAAGTCGACGCCACCGTGAAGATCCGCATCGGTCAGAGCCAGGAAATGATGACCCTGGCCTCCAAGTTCTTCCTCAACGAGAACGAAGCCATGATCATTCGCCGTGTCCAGGACACCCTGGAGGGCAATATGCGTGAGATCGTGGGTCAGATGCGGCTGGAAGAAATGGTCACCGACCGTAAGGCCTTCGGTGAGCGGGTCCAGGAAAATGCCATCCCCGACCTGCAGAAGATGGGTCTGGAAATGATTTCCTTCAATGTTCAGTCCTTCACCGATCAGAACAATGTGATCGCAGACCTGGGTATTGACAACATCTCCCAGATCAAAAAGGGCGCCGCCATCGCCAAGGCTCAGGCTGACCGCGACATCGCCATCTCCCAGGCTCAGGCCGCTAAGGAAGCCAACGATGCCAAGGTCCAGGCGGATATGGAAATCGCTGAAAAGCAGACCAGCCTTGCCATCCGTCAGGCAGAGCTGAAGCAGCAATCCGACGTAAAGAAGGCAGAAGCCGACGCCGCCTACTCCATCCAGGAGCAGGAGCAGAGAAAGACCATCGAGGTCACCTCCGCCAACGCCAACATCGCCAAGGCCGAGCGGGAAGCGGAGCTGAAAGCCCGTGAAGTAGAAGTCAGAAAGCAGACTCTGGACGCGGAGATCCGCGCCAAGGCCGACGCCGAGCGCTACCGCCAGGAGCAGGAGGCTCAGGCTCAGCTGTTCAAGCGGCAGAAGGAAGCGGTAGCCAAGCGCGTCGTGCAGGAGCAGCAGGCAGCCGCCGAAATGAAGATGGCAGAAGCCCAGCGCTTTGCCCGTGAGCAGGAAGCGGAAGGTATTGCCGCCGTTGGTAAGGCGGAAGCCGAGGCCATCCGGGCCAAGGCTCTGGCAGAGGCCGAGGGTATTGACAAGAAGGCGGAAGCCATGAAGAAATACGGCGAAGCCGCCGTGGTGGAAATGATCATGGCTGCCCTGCCCGAAATCGCTAAGAATGTGGCTGAGCCTCTTTCCAAGGTGGATAAGATCACCATGTACGGCGAAGGCAACTCCACCAAGCTCATCGGCGACATCGTCAACTCCACCACCCAGATCACCGAGGGTATTTCCTCCGGCATGGGCATCGACATCAAGAGCCTGCTGCTGGGCGCTCTGGGCGGCAAGATGATGGCAGAAAACAACGACGAGGTATGATCATGGTCAACAGAGAGGATCGTTTTAAGAGGATTTTGATCGACGGCGGCGGCTTGTCGGAAAACCGCATGGAAATTTACATTGACCGCAAGACCGGCGTGAACTATTTGTTCTCCAGCTCCGGCAATGCCGGCGGACTGTGTGTGCTGGTGGACCAGGAGGGTAAGCCCATCGTCAGCGCCCTGCCTTTGGAGGAATAAAAACATGAAGCGAAGCACCGCGAAAATACTTTCTGTCATCAATTATGTTTTGATGCTGATCGTCATTACCGTGGCAGCGATCCTCTTCGAAAATAAAGCAATTATTTACGGTATTGGTACTGTATTTCTTGTAATTGCCTTGATTTTAGGGCATTTTCTTCGCTGTCCCAGCTGTGGCAGGCATCATAAAAACTGGCTGCTTACGGAGTACTGCCCCTATTGTGGCGAACCGCTGGACGATTAACTGCATACGAAACCCGGGGCTGCGAAAGCGGCCCCGGGATTTATGCGTTTATTAGGATAAATTGTTGTTTAGCGCAGCAAAGCATTCCCCTCTGGGGAAGGTGGCACGGCGGCAGCCGTGTCGGAAGAGGGTCGCCCAGCATGGGCCCTAGCGCCCTTTGGGCGCACCTCTCCCGCCCCCCTTCGGGGGCACCCTCCCCAAAGGGGAGGGCATATAAACAACAATTTACCGCCGCAAATAAATTCTTATTTTATATTGTATCACCGCAAATTTCCCTTGTTTTTTACAAAATTTTGTGGTAAAATCTATATTAGGATATTGTGGGGAAAAATTGAATTTTCCCCGGGAAAGGAGCCCGATTTTTATGTTTTCTTCTGCCTATGTATGGGCAAAAATCTATGGATATATGGAAGAACAGCTGGGAAATGTGATGGTTTCCACCTGGTTCGACGACGCGGAGGTTGTGGAACTGACAGAGGAGTGCCTGGTTCTCTATTCGCCCTCGGATTACCGCCGGGAAGTGATCGTTAAGCGCTACGCCGGCTACATCCACGAAGCGCTGAAGGTTATCTTCAATTCCGATGCCAAGCTCATCGTCTTCGGTGATGAGGAACTGAAGGCTTACCGCTCCAGAGGCAAGGAAAACACCGCCATGGATTTCAATCCCCAGTTTAATTTCGACAATTTCGTGGTGGGCCCCAGTAACCGCATGGCACATTCCGCCGCCATCGCGGTCAGCAATCATCCCGGCGATGTGTACAACCCCCTGTTTATCTACGGCCCTCCCGGCGTGGGCAAGACCCATCTGCTGTACGCCATCGCCAACGGCATCCGCAAGCAAAATCCGGAGGCCAAAATCGTGTACATCAAGGGCGACCAGTTTACCAACGAGCTGATCGCCGCCATCCAAAGCGGTAAAAACATCGAATTCCGCAGCAAATACCGAGAAGCGGATCTGTTCCTCATCGACGATATTCAATTCATCGCCGGCAAGGAAAGTACCCAGGAGGAATTTTTCCATACCTTCAACAAGCTCTATGAGGAGCATAAGCAGATCGTCATGACCTCCGACCGGAAGCCCAGCGATATGCTGACCCTGGAAGACCGGCTGAAGACCCGCTTTGAATGGGGTCTGATCATCGACATTCAGCCCCCGGATTACGAAACCAGAATGGCCATTTTGAGAGCCAAGGCCAAAAATCTGGGTCTGAACCTCAGCGACGATGTGTGCAACTACATCGCCATCAACATCACCAACAATGTGCGGCAGATCGAAGGCACCGTGAAAAAGATCCTGGCCTACCGGGATCTGGACAATATGCCGCTGAACCTGCAGAACATTTCCCGGGCCATTGACGATATGTTCAAAAGCGAGGGTAACGCCCTGCCCACACCCAGTTTGATCATTTCCCAGGTCTGCAAGTTCTACTCCGTGGACGAAGTGGCGCTGCGGGGCAGCCAGAAGAGCAAGGGCATCGCCGAACCCCGGCAGGTGGCCATGTATCTGGTGCGTAAATTGACCAACCTCAGCTTCCCGGACATCGGCCTGGAATTCGGCAAGGATCATTCCACCGCCATTTACAATGTCCGCAAGGTGGAAATGGCCCTGAAGGATGGCGACACCGAGCTGCAGAACAACATCCGGGATATTACCGCCAATATCAACTCGCTCCTGTAATATGCTGTCATCGCAAACCGGCGCGCAGGCTGGTGTGGCGATCCTCCCGACATTCCACATCCCCTGTGGAATGTGGAAAATTTTCTGTGGACAAAAATTTGCGAAAATTGTCATACACACCGGCTGTGGAAAGAGCCGTAAAAATTCCACAGGGGGTGTGAATAAAAAAACCTTGTGGCAGTAGGGCGAAAGCCACTTTTCCACATAACTTTGTACTACTAACACGAATACTACCTAAATTCTATCTGATTATATATTTTATAAAATCATAACAGAAAGGAAGAACGACTATGCGTTTTACCTGTGAAAAAAGTATGCTCGCCGCGGGACTGAATATTGCCAGCCGTACCGTGGCCCAGAAGAGCAGTTTGAGTGTGATTGAAGGTATTCTGTGCCAGGCCGGTCACGGCCTGAGCCTGACGGGTTACAACATGGAAACCGCCATTACCTACACCGTGGATGCGGAAATCAGTGAGGCAGGACAGTGCGTACTGCCGGCCCGGCTCTTTGGCGATATTATCCGCCGTCTGCCGGAAGGCCCCGTTACCGTGGTGGTGGATGAAAATTTCAAGGTTTCCATCCGGGCAGGTTTTGCTTCCTTTATGATTTCCGCCGAGTCTGCCGATGATTATCCGGAACTGCCGGATGTCAATACCGGCCGGGCTGTGACGATTCCTCAAAATCAGCTGAAAAATCTGATTTCCGGCACTATTTTTGCCGTTTCCGAAAACCAGGGCCGTCCCATCCACACCGGCGTGAAATTCGAGGTGGAGGATGATGCCATTTCCGCCATTGCCGTGGACGGCTACCGGCTTGCCCGGCGCACCTGGCATCCGGAAAATCCCACCGGCCGCCAGCTGAGCTTTGTGGTGCCGGCTCCCGGCTTGAAGGAAGTGGAAAAAATCCTCACTGACAGCGAGGAGGATGCTTCCTTCGTGCTGGGTCCCAAGCATATTCTCTTTACCATCGGCGGTACCACCCTGGTTTGCCGGCTGCTGGAGGGTGATTTCCTGGATTGGCGGAAGGTGGTTCCCACGGGTTGCCCCATTCGTCTGTGCGCCAATGTGGGAGATCTGGCATCCAGCATTGACCGTGTGTGCCTCATCGTTTCCGAAAAGTACAAGAGCCCGGTGCGCTGTGTCTTTGGCGATCAGGTGCTGCAGATGCGCACCAACACCGTCATCGGCGCGGCCGAGGACCGGTGCCAGCTTTCCGGCGACGGTAAGGAGCTGGAAATCGGCTTCAATGGCCGGTATCTGGCGGATGTACTGCGGGTGCTGCCCTGCGAGGAAGTGATGCTGGAGCTGACCAACAGCCTCAGCCCCATCGTGATGACCCCTGTGGATGAGAAGCTGGACTTTGCCTACATGGTCCTACCAATGCGGATCAAGAACGGCTAAGTGCCGAAGGCGTAATCCATAAAGGATAGAGGTTTATTATGAAAGTAACGGTAAAAAAGAAAGACAATGCCATTCCGCTGACTATTACCACGGAATTTATCAAGCTGCAGGATGCGATGAAATTCGCCAACATCGTCTATTCCGGCGGTGAGGCGAAAAACCAGATCCAGGAAGGCTATGTCAGCGTCAACGGCGAAGTTTGCACCATGCGGGGCAAAAAACTGCGTCATGGCGACCGGTTCACCTTTGAAGGTGACACCTATGTGATCCAAAATGCGGCTGAATAAGATCACGCTGCGCAATTTCCGCAATTATGAGGAGCTTTCCCTGGAATTTGATCCCGGCGTGAATCTGATCGTGGGCGAAAACGCCCAGGGAAAGACCAATTTACTGGAAGCCATCGGCTATCTCGGCAGCGGAAAGAGCTTCCGGGCTCAAAAAACATCGGAAATGGTTCGGTTTTTCGCGGAATTCGCGGAAATCCAGGGGGAAATATTCTCCCAGGAGAGGCAGCAGAATTTGCGCTGGCTGCTGTTTCACCATGGCCGCCCCCGGCAGATGTTTCACAACGGCGTCAAAAAGAAAAGCGCCGGAGAACTTTCCGGGGTTCTGCCGACGGTACTGTTCTGCCCTGAGGATCTGATGATTTTGAAGCTGGGAAGTACCCAGCGTCGGCGGTTCATGGACCAGGCGCTGTGCGCCCTGCGGCCCAATTACGACGCGGCGCTGACGGAATACAACCGGATCCTGGAGCAGAAAAGCCGGATCCTGAAGGATCATTTTGAAAATCCAGCGCTGCTGGAAATTCTGCCGGAATATAATGCCCGGCTGTGCCAGGTGGGCGCTCTGCTGATTTCCTACCGGGCCCGCTTTCTGGACAGCCTGGGAGCCAGCGCGGCGGCTTTTCACAGCCAGTTTTCCGGCGGCGCCGAGGAATTCTCCCTGGAATACAGGACGGTTTCCACGGTTTCCGATCCCTTTGCAACCGTGACAGCCCTGCAAAATGACCTGCAGGCTCATTTGGAACGCCATTATCGGGCGGAATTGGAGTCGGGGCAGTGTTTGACCGGGCCCCACAAGGACGATTTCTCTGTTTTTCTGTCCGGAATTGATCTGAAAGCCTATGGCTCCCAGGGACAGACCCGCACCGCGGCCATTTCCCTGAAATTGGCGCAACGGGAACTGATGCGCCGGGAATTCGGTGAGGAGCCGGTGCTGCTACTGGACGATGTGTTGTCCGAGCTGGACCCCGGCCGGCAGAATTTTGTACTGAACCAGATCGTTTCCGGCCAGGTGTTCATCACCTGCTGCGAACCGGGCAGATTTACGAAATTGGGTAAGACCATCCAAATCGAAAAGGGAAATGTAAAGGAATATATGTAGGGACCGGCCTCCTGGACGGTCCTACCGCGAAGCGGCACATTTTTCATAAGGACCGTCGGGGACGCCGGTCCCTACATTGCTAGACAGGAGTTATTTTATGTCTGACGAAACGAAAGTAACACAAGAATACGGCGGAGAGCAGATTCAGGTTCTGGAAGGCCTGGAAGCTGTCCGCAAGCGCCCGGGTATGTATATCGGCTCCACCAGCGCCAGCGGTTTGCACCATCTGGTGTACGAGATCGTGGACAATTCCATCGACGAGGCGCTGGCTGGCTACTGCAGGCACACCACCGTTACCATCAATCCCGGCAATTCCATCACTGTCACCGATGATGGCCGCGGCATTCCCGTGGACATCCAGCCCCAGACCGGACGGCCTGCCATGGAAGTGGTGTTCACGGTCCTGCACGCCGGCGGCAAGTTCGGCGGCGGCGGTTACAAGGTCTCCGGCGGCCTGCATGGCGTGGGCGCCTCCGTTGTCAACGCTTTGTCTGAATGGATGCAGGTGCGGGTCCATAAAAACGGCCTGATCCACGAGATGAAGTTTGCACGGGGCGCCATTACCCAGGAAATGACCATCGTGGGCAAAACCGACCGCACCGGTACCGAGGTCACCTTCCAGCCCGATCCGGAAATGTTCGACGAGGTGGTATACAGCTACAAGATCCTCCATGAGCGGATGCGGGAGGAGGCCTTCCTGAACGCCGGCCTGAGCATCACCATCACCGACCAACGGGAGGAGGAGCCCCAGGGTGAAACCATGTGCTACGAGGGCGGTATCCGGGAGTTTGTCACCTGGACCAACCGGCATAATTCGGTGATCCACAACGAAGTCATCTACATGGCAGGCTCCAAGGGCGACGCCTCGGCGGAGATTGCCATTCAATATAACGACGGCTATAACGAGTCCATCCAGTCCTTTGCCAATGATGTGCGCACACCCGAGGGCGGTATGCACGAAACCGGCTTCAAAACCGCTCTGACCCGTGTGCTGAACAACTACGGCATCAAAAACGGCATCATCAAGGGTGATGACAAGGTTTCCGGCGAGGATTGTCGGGAAGGCATCGCCGCTATTATCTCGGTGAAGCTGACGGATGCCCAGTTTGAAGGCCAGACCAAGGCAAAATTGGGCAACGCCTATATCCGCACTCTGGTGGATCAGATCGTGGGCGACCAGCTGGCCACCTTCTTTGAGGAGCATCCACAGATCGCCAAGATCATTCTGGAAAAGGCTATGATGGCCAACCGGGCCAGAGAAGCCGCCCGGAAAGCCCGGGAAAATGCCCGCCGCAAGACCGGTTTGG
>JAZOBI010000128.1:0-22908 GCA_045595885.1 Faecousia sp.
GGCGTCGAGTACACCGTCGTTAAGAACACTCTGACTAATTTCGCTGCTAAGAATGCAGGTTACGATTTCTCTCAGGTTCTGAACGGTACTACCGCTATGGCTTCCACCACCGGCGATCCCATCGCTCCCGCTCGTATCGCCGCTGAATTCGCCAAGAAGAACAAGCTGAAGACTCTGGCTATCAAGGGTGGCATCGTTGAAGGCAGCGTTCTGTCCGCAGAGCAGCTGACCGGCTTCAGCGAACTGCCCAGCAAGAACGCCTTGGTTGCTTCTGTCCTGGGTACCTTCCTGGCACCTATCTCCAGCCTGGCCTTCGTCCTGGATCAGATCCGGATGCAGAAGGACGGCTCCGCTCCTGCTGCCGAAGCAGAAGCCTAATCGCTTAACCCCACACATTATCTAACTCAAAACAAATTTTAGGAGGATTATTATCATGGCATCTGAAAAGATCACTGCTCTGGTTGAGCAGGTTAAGGAACTGACTGTTCTGGAGCTGTCCGAGCTCGTTCACACCCTGGAGGAAGTTTTCGGTGTTTCCGCCGCCGCTGCCGCTGTTGCCGCTCCCGCTGCTGCCGCTGTTGAGGTTGAAGAGAAGACCGAGTTCGACGTCATCCTGAAGGCCGCTGGCGCTTCCAAGCTGAACGTCATCAAGGTTGTCCGCGCTGCTACCGGCCTGGGCCTGAAGGAAGCTAAGGACATCGTTGACAACTGCCCCAAGACCCTGAAGGAAGCCATCAGCAAGGAAGACGCTGAGAAGCTGGTCGCTGAGCTGAAGGAAGCCGGCGCTGAGGCTGAGATTAAGTAATTTAATCTCCCAATATCGCTTACCTATTCAGCCGCCGGAATTTCCGGCGGCTGATTTTCTTCCGGAGGTTTCCCTATGCAAGATATTCTGGAATTTTTCGAAACCGATCTTCTGGAAAATGACCTGCTGGAGCAGATTCAGCGCATCAGCATCAGCGCCATGCAGTATCTGAAGTTTATTGCGATTCTGGTGTTGGGCGTTTTGCTCATCAGTTCCCTTTCCCGTTTTCTGCTTGGCAAAAAAGCACAGATTACCCAGGCTGTCGCATCCGCAGTTGAGATTTTCTTTGTGTATGTCGTTGCCATCGTGATCTATGCACTGGGAATCGGGTTGCAGATTTTCCTCTCCCCTCTGCCCTTTGTGACTATGGCGGAGGATTACCTGGTGATCTATCCCATTTTGGACGCAGACCTGCCATCTATTTGTGACCAATCCGTATATCTTCTGCTCATCGCATTCCTGGTGAACCTGGTCAATAGTCTTTTGCCCCAAGGGAAACGGCTGATTCCCTGGTTTTTACTGCGGATTCTCACAGTTGTGGCTTCTATTGCGCTGATTTACGGCGCGGATCTGCTGATCCAGCAATATGTACCCCAGGAAATTATGGAAAACGGGCCAATGATTCTGCTGGCTGTCCTGCTGGCGCTGATTCTGTTGGGCTCGTTGAAGGTTCCCGTTGGCGGTGCCATCGCTTTTCTGAATCCGATTTTTGCCGCGCTGTACACCTTTTTCTTTGCCAACATCATCGGCAGAGCTTTGGCAAAAGCCCTGTTGACCTCCATGCTCATCATTGGCCTTGTGTATGCACTCAATGCTCTGGAAATCTACGCGGTACACATCGCGCCGTCGGTGCTGACAGCCTATATTCCCCTGCTTTTGATTGTGCTGGCATTGTGGTATGTCGTGGGTCATCTGTTTACAGAAGATAAAAAATAAACCAGGCGTGATTCACGCCTGGTTTTCCTTTTAGAATGTTGCCACATCCGGGTCGGCAGGTTCCGCTTTTTCCACGGAAATCGCGGTCAGCAACGGGCCCAAATCCCCCTTATAGAGAGGATGTTTCTCCGCAGAAATCTTGGCCTTGACCATATACCAGCCACGAGGCTCAATGGAAGCCGCATCGGGGTACACGCAGGGAATGCCGCAGAACTGAATATCATCCACACAGCAGGTCATCACAAACCGGCCAGGGGCAAACATCCCCTTCTTTTCCCGGCGCAGCATAGCCGCCTGCGCCTTGAAGCATACGGTTTTTCCGTTGTATTTTTCCGGTTCCTCGGTGCAATCCCGATACCAAAGGGCAAAATCTTCGTCTTTCACTTCGATGATCGGCGCGTTGATATCAAAGGGCAACGGATCCTCAATATCATCAAATTGGGTAGAGCCATCGGTGAATTCATATAAAATATCGATCCGGCGGCTGGCGGCACGGGCCAACTTGTGGAAGGGCATCACATCCGCGTCCTTCTCAAGCCGGTTGAATACTACCATCTGGGCGCCCATCAGCTTGTCCATTACCAGATTGCGCATATTGGCATTATAGGACATAAAAGTGGTGGTGTCGGCAAACATCACTTCCTGTGCCACCACCCAATCCTCCGGGAATCGGGTATACAGGTCACCCACCAGCTGCATACCGTTCAGCTCCGCCACAACCCGCTGAGCCTTGTACTGTTTCGCAAGAGCCTTCAGTTGCTTGGTGGTCACGGTCTGCTGATCCAGCACCTCCACATACACGTTTTTATGGGGATAGGTGGAAAGGTCATATTCCTCCTCCCCCTCTTCAAATACCAGCAGCAGTGTCCGTTCTCCGGCGTTGAAACGATCATCTTCCAGAGTTTCCTGGATGAATTTGGTTTTGCCGGAATCCAAAAATCCGGTAAATACATATACGGGAATCTGCACCATAGTTACACCCCAAACATCTGCGCAACAGCCTGCTCATCCAGGTTGGAACCGATGACGCAAAGCTTGCCGATGACCGATGCGGAACCCATGCGGACATTGTGTTCCTCGGGAACATAGTCAAAGTGGATCCAGCCGCCGTCCACACAGGCTACGATACCCTTGGCTCTGAGAACCATGCCGTATCGGCCGGTATCCAGACAATGCAACGCGGATTCCACTTCCGCAAAAGCGAACTTTTTGGTTGTTTCCACACCCCAGGAAGTGAATACCTCATCGGCATGGTGGTGATGATGGTCATGGTCATGGTGTCCACCGCATCCACAGCCACAGTGTTCGTCATGCTCATGATGATGTTCGTGCTCATGGTGATGGCCGTGGCCACTGCAGCAATGATGCTCCTCATGGTCATGCTCGTGATGATGGCCGTGGCCGCCGCAGCAATGGTGCTCCTCATGGTCATGCTCGTGGTGATGGCCGTGGCCGCCGCAGCAATGGTGCTCCTCATGGTCATGCTCGTGATGATGGCCGTGGCCGCCGCAGCAATGATGTTCCTCATGGTCATGCTCGTGGTGATGGCCGTGGCCGCCGCAGCAATGATGTTCCTCATGGTCATGCTCGTGGTGGTGATGGTGTTCCAGTTCCCGCATATGCTTCTCCAGCTTGTCCTCACCCTTCATGGCTTCCAGAAGCTGTGCACCGGTCAGCTGATCCCAAGGTGTAGTTACCAGAGCGGCATGGGCATTGTGCTGCCGCAGCAGCTCCACCGCCCCGTCCAGCTTCGCCTGAGAAACAGAATCGGTACGGGAAAGAATAATGGTTCCGGCAGTTTCAATCTGATTATTGTAGAACTCGCCAAAGTTCTTCATATACACCTTCACCTTGCCTGCATCGGCAACAGCAACGGTATGGCCCAGAACCACATCCTGAGTAACAACCTTTTCCACCGCGGCAACCACATCGCTGAGCTTGCCCACGCCGGAAGGCTCGATCACAATGCGGTCGGGATGGTACTGCTCGATGACCTGATTCAACGCCTTGCCGAAATCACCCACCAGGCTGCAGCAGATGCAGCCGGAATTCATTTCCGTAATATTGATGCCGGCATCCTGCAGGGAACCGCCATCAATGCCGATTTCACCGAACTCATTTTCAATGAGTACCAATTGTTCACCGCAATAAGCCTCCTGGATCATCTTTTTGATCAGGGTCGTCTTGCCGGCGCCCAAAAAACCGGAATAAATATCAATTTTTGTCATGTAAATTCCCTCTTTCATGGTTTTTTCCTATTATAGCACCGATAATCATCGGTTGCAAGATTAAAATCTGCGGAAATACCGTTGCAATCCACTATGGTCGAAAGCAAAACAAAAAAACAGAACCTGTTTGTACGATCCGCGCAAACAGGTTCTGCTGTATCAGAGAAGATTTTCCTTACTCTTTGTACTTCGCTTCGCAGGTCAGGTTAACACCCAGACGCTTGAACATTCTCTCATCCACAGGAGAAAGGATCACCGTGGAATGGACATCACAGCCACGGAGTTTGCTCAACTGCTGCATCGCCATTTCCGCCATTGGGTTGGTGGCGGCACAAATGGACAGGGCAATCAAGGTTTCATCGGAATGGAGTCTGGGATTGCGATTACCCAGGTGATCCACCTTCAGATGCTGAATGGGATCCAGAACCACCGGAGAGATCAAATGCAGTTCATCGGGGATGCCGGCAAGCTTCTTCAGCGCATTGAGCAGTAACGCGGACACAGCACCCAGCAAATCAGAGGTACGGCCGGTCACGATGGTGCCGTCCGGCAGTTCCATAGCCGCGGCAGGCATACCGGTTTCCGCTTCCCGCAGCAGCGCGGGCTGCACTACACGGCGAATATCGGGCTGTACGCCCAATTTTTTCATCAGCAAATCCAGCTTCCGTACCGCGCCGTCGCCGCCCTTTCCCTGCTTCTGTTCGCTCAGCGCCATGTAATAGCGACGGACGATTTCCTGGTAAGCCGCCTGCTTGGCCGCCTCATGGTCAATTATGCAATAGCCCAGCATATTAACGCCCATATCCGTGGGAGATTTGTAGGGACAATGACCCAGAATCTTCTCAAACATGGCAACCAACACCGGGAATGCTTCAATATCACGATTATAGTTGACGGTGTTGATACCATAGGCATCATAGTGGTAGGGATCAATCATGATCATATCGGAAAGATCCGCGGTGGCTGCTTCGTAGGCCAGATTCACCGGATGATTCAGGGACAGATTCCATACAGGGAACGTTTCAAATTTGGCATAGCCGGCCTTGACACCCCGCTGGTGTTCATGATACAGCTGGCTTAGACAAGTTGCCAGCTTACCGCTTCCGGGACCGGGCGCGGTAACCACCACCAACTCCCTGCTGGTTTCAATAAAATCGTTCTTTCCAAAGCCTTCGCCGCTGACCACATGAGCGGTATTGGCAGGATAACCTTCGATGGCGTAGTGGTGATAAACATTCACACCCATGGCTTCCAGCCGGGTTTGGAACGCCCGGGCAATGGATTGGTTCCGATAACGAGTCAGAACCACGCTGGAAACATAAAGTCCAAAATCCCGGAAAATGTGAATCAATCGGACCACATCCCGGTCATAGGTAATGCCCAGGTCGCCACGAATCTTATTTTTCTCAATATCATCAGCATTGATGGCGATGATGATCTCCACCTGTTCCTTCATCTGCAGCAGCATCCGCAGCTTACTGTCCGGTTCAAAGCCGGGCAGCACACGGGAAGCATGGTAATCATCATACAGCTTGCCGCCAAATTCCAAATACAATTTGCCACCGAATTGGTCGATTCTCTGGCGAATATGGGCGGACTGGGTTTGCAGGTATTGATCGTTATCAAAGGCTATATTTGCCATACGAACACCTCTTTCGCAAAACTACCTTTCCATTCTACACGATTCTTCCCGCAAAAGCAAGGTATATTCCCGGCATTTTATGAAAATCCCTGTAGAAAATAGTGTCATATTGTCCACTTGTATTATGAGCCAGTCCATGATATAATAACAAAAATCCACCAAGGAGGTATTATATGGAATTTTCAGTTAATCATCCCATCTTGTATGTCCTATCCGGTCTTGTTGTGGCAGTAGTGCTGGCGCAATCGGTCTATTTCCTCATCAAAGCGATGCGTCGCAGCAAGGCCATCGGCATGGACCAGGCAAAAATTCGCAAAACCATTAAAACCGCCGCGATTTTTACCATTGCGCCGGCAGTGGCAATCGTCATCAGCATCATCGCCCTGAGCAAAAAGCTGGGTCTGCCCCTTCCCTGGCTTCGGCTTTCTGTCGTTGGTTCCCTGAGTTATGAAACCGTAGCCGCCAGCAACGCATTGGAGGCCCTGGGCCAATCCCTGGGTTCTACCAGCGCTTTGACCGCCCAGCAATTTGTCAATGTCATGCTGGTTATGACTGTTTCCATCCTGGTTGGCGTATTTTTGGTACCGCTGATCGGCAAAAAGCTGCAAAGTGGTATGGCAAAAATGGGCAACAAAGACAGCAAATGGGCCGAGATCTTCCAGAACTCCCTGTTTATTGGCATGATCTCCGCATTTTTGGGCTTTGTATTCTGTGAAATGTATATGCTGTGGACGCCCTCTGCACGGTTTATCAAGGAAACTGTCGTGGAAAATGGCGTGGAAGTGGAGAAGGATGTGGCGGTTTCCGCTACATATGGTCTGATTCCTGTGTGTGTCATGATCGTATCCGCTCTTACCATGGTAGTATGCGGACTGCTGATGAAAAAGCCGAAGCTGAAGTGGCTGGGCGAATATGCGCTTCCCCTCAGCTTAGTAGTGGGCATGGCTGCCGCCATTCCGTTGACTATGTGGCTGCGTTAAGGAGGTACCGAAGATGAAGAAGAATATGAGCTATATCGATTCTGTCCACCGCGACGGTCGGATTTGGAATGTCTGCGTAGGCTTGCTGCTGATTATCATGCCGTTTATCGTAGCGCTGATTTTTAAGACCACCCCCGATTGGGGCGCCCTGGGTATGGGCCTGATTGCCACAGCCCCCATGTACTGGACCGTTGGTGCCATTGAAACCGTTACCTTTGTGCCCATGCTGGGCGCCGGCGGCAGCTATCTGAGCTTCGTCACCGGCAATATTTCCAATTTGAAGCTGCCCTGCGCTCTGAACGCTCTGGAGCAGAATGAAGTCAGCGCCAACTCGGAAGAGGGCGAGATTATTTCCACCATCGCCATCGCTACTTCCTCCATTGTCACTACGCTGATTATCATCATCGGTGTTATCTGCATCGTGCCTCTGACGCCCATTTTGAGCGCCCCTATTTTGGAGCCTGCTTTTGAGCAGATCCTGCCTGCCCTGTTCGGCGGTCTGGGTGTGGCTTTTGTCAGTAAAAACTGGAAAATCGCTGTGGCACCCATTTTGCTGATGCTGGTATTGTTTATTCTCGTTCCGGCTCTGAATTCCGGCACGGTTGGCATTATGGTGCCTGTGTCCGCGCTGTTTACCATCGGCATGGCCCGCATCATGTACAAGAAAGGGGTCCTGTAAATGGTCGGTTACATCATCCTGGGGCTGGTAGTTCTTTTCCTTGCCGTTGTTTTAATCCGCACTGCTCTGTTCGTACCGAAAAAGCAGGAAGAGGCCCAGCGCCAAAAGGTTAGTTTTGATCAAGAGGCGGCAATCCAATCGCTGGCCGCTCTCATCAAATGCAAAACCGTTTCCTACCACGATCACTCGCTGGAGGATGACGCGGAATTTAATAAACTGATTGCCATGCTGCCTACCCTTTATCCCCGGGTGTTTGATGTCTGTTCTTTCCAGCAACTGCCGGACCGGGCGTTGCTGCTGCGGTGGCCCGGTGTGTCCGACAAGGAGCCTTCTGTTATGATGGCCCACTACGATGTGGTTCCCGTGGCAGAAGAAAGCTGGGAAAAGCCCCCCTTCTCCGCTATTATTGAAGACGGTGTGATGTGGGGTCGCGGCACTTTGGACACCAAAGTAACCTTTAACGCCATCTTCAGCGCTGCCAATCATCTGATTGGGAAAGGTTTTGTTCCGGAAAACGATATTTATTTCGCCTTCTCCGGTGGCGAAGAAATCAACGGCAAGGGTGCTGTCAACATTGTCAACTACTTTGTGGAGCATGGGATTCGGCCGGCGCTGGTAGTAGACGAAGGCGGTGCCGTTGTGGAGAATGTATTCCCCGGAGTCAAACAGCCCTGCGGTCTCATTGGCATCGCGGAAAAAGGCATGATCAACGCCCAATACAAAACGCTGTCCAATGGTGGCCACGCATCTTCTCCCAAGCCCCATACGCCGGTAGGTGTTCTGGCTGCCGCCTGCAAAAAGGTGGAAGACAATCCCTTCCCCTGCCACCTGGACGGTCCTGCCGGCTTGATGTTTGACACGCTGGGCCGCTATTCCACTTTTCTTTACCGCATGATCTTCGCCAATTTGTGGTGTTTCGGCTGGATTTTGAATCTGCTGGGCAAGAAATCCGGCGGTGAAATGAATGCGCTGATGCGTACCACCTCAGCCTTTACCCAAATGGAAGGCAGCTCCGCGCCCAATGTAATTCCACCGGAAGCCAGAATGGTAGCGAATATGCGGCTGAATCCTCATGATTCTGTGGCGTCTGCCCTGTCCTATCTGCGCAGTGTGGTAGATGATGACCGAGTAGAAATTTCCGCCCTGGAATTCAGCGAGCCCAGTCCCGTATCGGAAGTCAATTGCCCTGCCTGGTACAAGGTGGCCTCTGCGGTTTCCGAAACCTGGAGCGGCTGTATCGTGTCACCCTATCTGATGGTACAATGCTCCGACTCCCGTCACTACCGGGATCTGAGCAATCATGTTTACCGCTTCTCCGCCATGGACTTGAGCGCGGAAGAACGCAGCACTATCCACGGTCACAACGAACGGATTCGTCTGGAAACCATTGGTAAATCTGTGGAGTTCTACATCCGGCTTATGGACAAATGCTAACAAAAATCCTCTCTTTTGCGAAAAAGAGAGGATTCTTCTTGCTTTTTTACCTTTCATGTGTTAAGATAACATGTAAAATTCTATTAGGAGACTGTTATTATGCAAATTCCAAGCGCGGCTTTTGCGTTTCAAATAAACGGCAACCCCATTTCCTGCCAGGAATTTGGGCAAGGCCATGTCAATCACACCCTAAAGCTGCTGACAGACAGCGGCGATGCTTACATTCTGCAGCGAATCAATCAGTACGCTTTCCGTCAACCTGTACAGTTGATGGAGAATGCTTCTGCCATTACGGATTTTCTGCGGAAAAAGGATCCCGATCCCCGTCACACACTGCATTTCATGTCTGCCAACGACGGCAAGCGTTATCACATCGATGCGGAAGGCAATTTCTGGCGGATGTATCGGTATGTGGAAGGCCTTTCTCTGGACGCCCCGGAAACGGAAACCGACCTTTACCAAAGCGCCTTGGCCTTTGGCCGTTTCCAGATGTTACTGTCTGACTTCCCTGCTGAAACACTTTTTGAAACCATTCCGGAATTCCACAACACCGTGGACCGTTATCGGCTGCTGAGACTTTCCATAGAGGCTGACAGCTGCGGTCGGCTGAAGGAAGTACAGGCAGAGTTGGATTTTCTCATGGAACACGAACATCTGGCTTGCACTCTGCAGCGGATGCGGGAAGCCGGGAAGCTCCCTCTGCGGGTTACCCACAATGACACCAAGCTGAACAATGTTTTGCTGGACCGCGATACCCGGGAGTACCTGTGCGTGTTGGATCTGGATACGGTAATGCCCGGTTTGAGCCTGTATGATTTCGGCGATTCCATCCGGTTTGGCGCTGCCACCGCATCTTCCGAAGAGGACAAGAATATCGCTCTGGATCTGCATCTTTTCGAGGTGTACACCAGGGGCTTCCTGTCCGCTGCCACCAATTTGACAGACGCGGAAATCGATATGATGCCCCTGAGCGCCGTGGTCATTACCGTTGAACTGGCCACCCGTTTTTTGAAGGACTACCTGGACGGTGATTTGTATTTCAAAATCCACTATCCCGATCAAAATTTGCATCGCGCAAGGGGACAGATTCGGCTGGCCGCTGACATGATTCGAAAGCTGGATGATATGAAACGCATCGTGGACCAGCTCCGTAAGCGTTGATTTTGAGGCATTATGTTACAAAAATTCATCGGTGACAGGGCTTTTTACCGGCGTGTCATCGCCATAGCCCTTCCCATTATGATTCAAAACGGCATCGGAAATTTTGTTTCTCTGCTGGATAATATTATGATCGGCCAGATCGGCACGGTGCAGATGAGCGGTGTTTCCATTGTAAATCAGCTGCTGTTTGTGTTCAATCTGTGCATATTCGGGGCTACCTCCGGCGCGGGTATTTTTACCGCCCAGTTCCATGGAAGCAAAGATACTGACGGCGTGCGGCATACATTCCGCTTTAAGATTCTGTCCGGCGTTACCATCTGTGGCATCGGAATCGCCATTTTCCTGCTGTTGGGTCAGCCGCTGATCCAACTGTATCTCCAGGGCGAAGGAGATCCTGCCGATGCCGCCCGGATGCTTTCTTACGGCTGGCAATATTTACTGGTGATGCTGTGGGGTCTGCCCGCGTTTTCCCTTTCCAACGCCTATGCGGGAACCCTGCGTGAATCCGGTGAAACGGTGGTGCCTATGGTAGCCAGCATCAGCGCTGTATTTGTGAATCTGGCCCTGAACTGGGTGCTGATTTTCGGCCACCTGGGCGCGCCGGCGCTGGGTGTGCGGGGCGCTGCCATCGCTACCGTGATTTCCCGGTATGTGGAGCTTTCCATCGTAGCCGGGTGGACCCATTTGCATAAAGATAAAATGCCCTTCATCCAGGGTGCTTTCCGTAGTTTTGCCATACCGAGGCAGCTGTTTTGGAAAATTGTCAGCAAGGGAATGCCTCTGCTGATCAACGAAGCCCTGTGGTCCACGGGCATGGTGATTATGAACCAGTGTTATTCCACACGGGGATTGGACGTGGTGCCGGCATTGAACATTTCCAGTACCGTTTTCAACCTTGCCAGCGTGGTATATTTTGCGTTGGGTAATTCTGTGGGTATCCTCATCGGTCAGATGTTGGGCGCCGGCGAATCGGAGGAAACGGTTCGCAACGAGGACAGAAAACTGATTTTCACCTCCGTTGTATCC
The DNA here is from genome assembly GCA_045595885.1 of Faecousia sp. GTDB lineage: Bacteria > Bacillota > Clostridia > Oscillospirales > Oscillospiraceae > Faecousia. The sequence continues at coordinate 10,892 of JAZOBI010000128.1, forward strand.
AGTTTGACTTTTGCCGGCATTGCGGCGGCCGTTTCCGGTGTTTTCCCCCTGCTATACAACACCACAGAGGATGTACGAGCGCTTGCCACCCAGCTGATTTGCGTTTCCGCCCTGTTCATGCCCTTCAACGCTTACACCCACGCCACCTATTTCACCCTGCGTTCCGGCGGTCAGGCATTGGTAACATTCCTGTTTGACAGTTGCTTTGTGTGGGCATTCTGTGTGCCCCTGGCCTTAATACTGAGTCGGTTGACACCGATTCCCATTTTGTGGCTGTATTTTGTCTGCCAGGGCGCGGAGTTGATCAAGTGCTTAATCGGCACGTATATGGTCAAGCAAGGCAAATGGATTCAAAATCTCACAACCCAATAAGAAAAGCCGCCCTTGGGCGGCTTTTTATTATGCCAGTTCTTTTGCCAGGCGGCAGGTAACATTGGCGCAGCGGTGAGCCGCGATGCGTTCGAAGGTGGGGTAATCCATATCGGCCGAGTCATCGGCCTTGTCGGAAATAGCCCGGATGATGACAAAGGGAATCCCGTTTCGATATGCGGCATGGGCAATAGCGGCACCTTCCATTTCCGCACACCGGGCGGCGGTGTCGGCAATGATCTTCACCTTCTGCTCCCCGGAACAAATGAACTGATCACCACTGGCAATGCGGCCGATTTGGGTATGGCCGGGATTCTCTGCCTCGGCAGAGGCGAAAGCCTTTTCCATCAGGGCAGCATCCGCAGGGAAAGCGGTAACGTCCATGCCTGGCACCTGGCCAATGGGGCGACCCCAGAAATGCAGATCAAAATCGTGATAAATGGCATCCCGGCTAATGACCAGGTCGCCAATATCCAATTTGGCATCCAGAGAACCGGCGATACCGGTGTTTATCAGATGGGTGACGCCATAGACACTGATAAGGATCTGGGCGCACAAAGCCGCGTTGACCTTGCCAACGCCACACTGTACTACCACGGCAGGACAGCCCTCCAGATCACCTTCGCAGTACACGGAGCCGGCGTGGGTAGCGGAAACAACATTCTCCATTTTTTCTTTCAGGGTAGCCACTTCCACATCCATGGCACCGATAATTCCAAGTTTCATAATGTTCTCCTTACTCCGGGTAGACCAGCCGGTCTTCTGTGATATTTTCCAAAAGGGCGGCATAGCGGGCGCCCCAGTAATTGGCCATGGGCAGGTTCATATCCAGGAAATTGCCGCAATCTTTGGCAGACGCGCCGGGCACTTCATCCCGGAAATCCCGGATAAAACGGAAACAATCCAGCACCAAAGGCAGCGCGTCACGGGAAGAATAGTCGCCGGCAAGCAGCAGATAGAATCCTGTGCGGCAGCCCATAGGGCCAAAATACAACACCTTATCCTGCCAATGGGGTTCATTTCGCAGATAGGTAGCCGCCAGATGCTCCATGGTGTGCATCTCCGCGGTGTTCATAACCGGCTCCTCATTGGGACTGGTAAGCCGCAGATCAAAGGTGGAAACGGTTTCGTTGCCCACTTTGTCCTTCCGGGACACATAGAGTCCCGGTTGCAGTTTGACATGATCAATGGTGAAACTGGTGATTTTTTTCATATTTTCTCCTCTTATCCATTATTGTCACAGTTGGCCGCGTCAATGGCCAATACCAGCAGCAGGCCGGGAAGCTCATTGGCGGGATTTTGGAAGCGCAGAGTGTATGTATCACCCCAGGCCATCCACTCCTTGGAAATGGACATCACTTCCATTTCTCCCTGCATAACCCGGTAATCCCAACCGAACAAGTTGCCCTCACAAACCCAGCCCCGGAAGTCCACATCATACTTGGGCGCAAAGAATGTGAAGCGCTTTTTTACAACGCCCTGGGTCTGTCCGTTGATCACAATATCAAAGCCCGGAGTGAACGCAAGCAAATGCTGGTGAATAGAGCCTACTTCCCTGCCGGTGCTTTTTTCATACACATGAATCTGATGACCCAGGGTAAAAATCTCCGCTTTTACAAAGTAGCGCACCTGTCCATTTTCATCGTAAACATCATAGGTGTCACCCCAGGAGAACACCCGTTGCTTGATACACAGTTGCATAGAATCGCCTCCCTTGCTGTTACTATACCGCAACAACGGCCCAAATGCAAGAAAAATCCCGGTTGATAAGCGGTCAACCGGTGGTTGTGTAAAAAAATCCCCGAAATTAACGGATAATTGATAGCATTTTGTGGCGTTTTATGGCATAATGAATGCACAGGGAGGTGCAAACCATGGAACAAACATTGGGAAAACGAATCGCGCAGCATCGTAAGCGTTTGGAGCTGACCCAAGATGCCTTAGCAGAGCAATTGGGAATCACCGCGCAAGCGGTAAGCAAATGGGAGAACGATCTGAGTTGCCCGGACATTGCCATGCTGCCCAGGCTGGCCGAAATATTCGGCATCACCACAGATGAGCTGTTGGGTCGGGAAACATCGGAACAAGTGCATGAAGGCGAAGTGGTGGATAACGACCGTGAAGACGGTCGAGGAGTCCATTTCCAAAACAACAACTGGGAATTCCATTGGGATTCCGGTCGGCGCAGCGCCGTCGGCTTCGCCTGTTGGGTGCTGGCTCTGGGCTGTTTGCTCTTGGCAGACAATTTTTTGGAATGGGATGTCGGTTTCTGGGGTTTGGCCTGGCCCTCTTTCCTTCTGATGATGGGTTTGTTCGGAGGACACCGTTTCTCCTTTACCCGGCTGGGTTTTGTACTGCTGGGCGGCTATTTTCTGGTAGATAATATCGGCTTTATGCCCATGGAGCTTGGTGGCAAAATTATTTGGCCCGGGCTGGTGATCCTGTTTGGTATCAGTCTGCTGGCCGACGCCCTGCGGAAGCCGAAAAAGCCGAAATTCTCCGTGGCGCGCAAGGGTGGAAACAGCAGCAAGACCAAGTGCGATTGCAGTAATTCCACTGACCGTTTTTCTTGTGATCTCTCTTTCGGTGAAAACATCCACAAGGTGGATGTGCCTTGTTTGGCAGGCGGTGAGGCCAATTGCGCCTTTGGTGAATTAACCATCGACCTTTGTGACTGCAAAGAAGTGGCGCCGGGGTGTTCCATCGAAGCCAATTGTTCTTTTGGCGAGCTTCAGCTGTTGGTACCCAGACGGTTTTCTGTTCAAACCGACAGCAGCACCGCCTTTGCCTCCGTCAATATCACCGGTCAACCGGACGCATCTGCCCAAGGGATCATCTATTTGGAGGCCAATGCCCACTTCGGCGAGATTACCGTGCGCTACATTTAATTTCCTAAGACTGCCGCTTTGCGGCAGTCTTATTTTGCTATTTTTCGGAAAACCGCAAAAACTTTCTTGCAATTCGACCTATTTCCCGATATAATGATACTATCGAAACTATACAATGGAAAGGCAGGGACGCATTATGGAAGAATTTACCGAAGCCCCCCGCAGACCAAACCCCCGCCGCAGGAAGCGCTCAAAACTACAGATTTTCAAAGAAGCTTATCTGCCCATGATCATCATCGCGGTTACACTGGTGCTGATTCTGGTCTTTGTGATCGGCGGCATCAGCCGTATGAACGCACGCAAGGAATCCATGAACCAGACGGAGCCTCCCGTGACCACAGATCCCACCCCTTCCACCGTGGATCCATATATTCAGTGGCAGGAAGAGGCGGATGCTTTGATGGCCCAGGCCGCGCCGCTGACGCAGGACTACGATTACGAAGGCGCTCTGGCAATCCTGGAACAGTTTTCCGGCGATATGGCTCTCTTCCCCGCATTGCAGGCCATGCATGATCAGTATACCGCGGAGCTTAACAGCATGGTTCCCTGGACCGGAAATCAGGTCATCAACCTCTCCATCCATTTGCTGATCGCCGATCCCCAGAGGGCTTTCCATGACGATACCTATGCCCGGTCTTACCGTAATAATTTCATAACGACTACGGAATTCTCCGCCATTTTGCAGCAGCTTTATGACAATGAGTGCATTCTGGTCAGCCTTTCCGACTTGTATGAACTGCGGTATGACGAAAGCAGCGGACGGGATATTTATGTGGCAAAGACACTGCTGCTGCCTCCCGGCAAAACGCCGGTCATGCTTACCGAAACCAATGCCAACTACTACACCTACATGACCGACAGCAACGGCGATGGAAAGCCGGATGCCGGCGCCGACGGCTTCGCCTATAAGCTTTGCTATGGCGAAGACGGGTTCTACAATGAATATGTGCTGTCAGACGGCACCGTTACCACCGGTGCGTATGACATGGTACCTATTCTGGAAGCCTTTATCGCGGAACACCCCGATTTTTCTTACCGGGATGCCAGAGCCATTATTGCCATCACCGGTTATGACGGAATTCTGGGTTATCGGGTAAATTCATCCAAGCTGGGCGCGGCACAAAAACAGGAAGAACAGGCAGCCGCGGCAGAAGTGGTGAACGCTTTGCGGGAAGCTGGATATGATATTGCCTGTTTTACCTACAACAATGTGAATTTCGACAAAACCAGCGCTACGGAAATCCAGTCCGATCTGCAGGATTGGGCAGAGGTGGTGGCCTCCGTCATCGGGCCTGTGGACATTTTGGCCTTCCCCAAGGAAGTGGATATTGCAGGTGCGGACAACTACACCGGCAATACAAAATTCAATGTAATGTACAACGAAGGCTATCGTTTCTTCCTTGGCACCGGCATTGTTTCCTGGGATCAGGTGGACAATCTGTATGTACGCCACAACCGATTGATGGTTACCGGCTCTTATCTAACCCAATATCCCGAACGGTTTGCCGGCCTGTTTGACGCGACGGCTGTTTTGGATCCTTATCGGGCAAACTTCAGATAAACACGACGCGCTGCGGTCAGATTTACCGCAGCGCGTTTTACGGAGGTCATTATGGAAAGGTTAAAACCGGGTAAGTACCGCCATTTTAAGGGTGGAGAATATGAGCTTTTGGGCGTTGCGTCCCATTCCGAAACCCTGGAGCCAATGGTGGTTTACCGGGCGCTGTATGGCGATGGCGGGCTTTGGGTCCGTCCGGCAGCCATGTGGTCGGAAATCGTGGAGAAAGATGGTTACATCGGTCCGCGGTTTATCTTCATTGAAAACGGCACCAATAATTTATGATTTCGTTACAATTGGGAAAGATTACAGACGTATAATGAAGGCAATACCATTTAAGGGGTCAAAACCATGCTGAAACTAACCAACATTACAAAGCAATACAATGTTGCCGCTCAGGCAGTACACGCACTCAACGGTGTCAGCATCGCCTTCCGGCAATCGGAGTTTGTAGCCATTTTGGGCCACTCAGGTTGCGGTAAAACCACACTGCTGAATATCATCGGCGGTTTGGACCGCTATTCCTCCGGCGATCTCATCATCAGAGGCAAATCCACCAAACACTTCAAAAATAAGGATTGGGACACCTATCGCAATCACTCCGTTGGTTTTGTGTTCCAAAGCTATAATCTGATCCCACATCAAAGCGTCCTGGCCAATGTGGAGCTGGCGCTGACCCTTTCCGGCGTTAAAAAGTCCGAGCGGCGCCACCGGGCCAAGGAAGCATTGGAAAAAGTGGGTCTGGGTGATCAGCTTCATAAGAAACCCAATCAGATGTCCGGCGGTCAAATGCAGCGGGTAGCCATTGCCCGCGCTTTGGTCAATGATCCGGAGATTTTGCTTGCGGATGAACCCACCGGCGCGCTGGACTCGGAAACCTCCGTACAGGTCATGGAGCTGCTGAAGGAAATTGCCCATGACCGGCTGGTAATTATGGTCACCCACAATCCGGAACTGGCAGAAACCTACGCAAACCGTATCGTACGGTTGGTAGATGGCAACATCATCAGTGACACCAACCCCTACGATGATTCCGACGCAAGGATCGAGCCCTCCAAAAAGACGGGTCACGCCTCCATGTCGGCGCTGACCGCCTTCTCCCTCTCCCTGAGCAACCTGATGACCAAAAAGGGCCGCACGATTCTGACAGCCTTTGCCGGTTCCATCGGCATCATCGGTATTGCCTTGATTCTGGCGCTGTCCACGGGCATCAATAACTTTATCGCGAAAACGGAGCAGGATACACTTTCCAATTATCCTCTGACTCTGGAATCGTCCACTATTGATTTGTCCGGTATGATCAGCGCCGGAAATCACGGAGAATCGGATCTGGTGATGGAGGAAGATAAGATTTATTCCTCCAATGTGATGTCCGGCATGATGAACATGATGCTCTCCGCCGCCACCAGCAACAATCTGGCTGACTTTAAGGTTTTCCTGGAGTCCGGCGAAAGCGGCATAGAGGATTTGGTTTCTGAAATTCGCTACGGATACGCCACACCGCTATACATCTACAAGGCAGATCTGTCCGATGGCATTTTCCAGGTGAATCCAACCAGCGTATTTTCCGAGCTTGGCATAGAAGGCGCGGAAGCCAATCCCATGACAGGCAATATGAATGTTTGGACCCAGCTGACCACCAACCGGGAATTGCTGGAAAGCCAATATGAGGTGCTGGCCGGCAAGATGCCCGAAAAGTGGAATGAAGTGGTGCTGGTGGTAGATGAAAACAACCGCATCACCGACTTTACCCTCTACGCTCTGGGCATCTTGGATATGGATCAGCTAAAGGAGGCGCTGCAAAGCGCCATTGCCGGCGGCGAGGTGAACATTGACACCACAGTTCGGCAATTTACCTATGATGATTTTCTGGGATTGGAGTTCAAACTGCTGCTGTCTACGGACTACTACCAGGAGCAGGACGGCATCTGGGTGGACAAATCCCAGGATGAGCTGTTCCTCACCGGTCAGCTCCAGGACGCGGAATCTGTGTCCATTGTGGGCATTCTGCGGCCCAGCGGAGATGCCTCCGGCACTTCCTACGGCGTGGTGGGCTACACCGGTGAGCTGATGACCCATCTGGTGGATCAGGTCAATGAATCTGCCATCGTGCAGGCGCAGAAGCAGGATCCGAAAACCGATATCTTCACCGGTCTTCCCTTTGCCGATCCCGATGCGGAGCCTGTGAAATACACCATGGCAGAGATTGAGGCTATGATGCTGGGCATGAATGAAAGCGACCGGACACAGCTGGCAGGCCTGATCGCCATGATGCGCGGTCAGGGTCAGAGTGACGAGCAAATCGCCGCTACCATCTCTTCCCTGCTGGCAAGCGCCACCTCCAGCGCCACGCTGGAGGGCAATCTGGATCTGCTGGGTGTTTCGGATTTCTCCGATCCTGCCACTATCTCCATCTATCCCATTGATTTTGAAGCCAAGGATGCCATCACGGACATCATTGCGGACTATAACAAGGATAAAGAAGATGCTGATCAGATCATTTATACGGACTATGTGGGGCTGATGATGTCGTCCATCACCACCATCATCAATGCCATCAGCTATATTCTGATCGCCTTTGTGGGCATCAGCCTGGTGGTTTCCTCCATTATGATCGGCATTATTACCAACATTTCCGTGCTGGAGCGCACCAAAGAGATCGGCATTCTCCGGGCTGTGGGCGCTTCCAAGAAGGACATCAGCAATGTGTTCAACGCGGAGACCTTTATTGTGGGTCTGGCGGCAGGTCTGGTAGGTATCGGTGTGACCCAGCTTTTGATCATCCCCACAAATTTCCTCATTCACAATCTGGCAAACCTTGAGGCCAATGCTTACCTGCATCCCGTGGCAGCCGTGATTTTGGTGTGTATCTCCGTGTTCCTCACCTTTATCGCCGGACTGATCCCCTCCCGGAATGCCGCCAACAAGGATCCGGTGGTGGCCCTGAGAACCGAATAAGCAATAAACTCCTGCCTCGCGGCAGGAGTTTTTGTATTTCATTCTGCTGGGGAGCTTTCCTGAATGGATGCTGTCGTGCCGGAATCCTTCGACGCGCCGCAGAGGAAGCAATTATCGCTGTTTTTATAGACACACTGCACCAAGGTAGTCTGTGCATAGCCGCAGCCATCGCACACATTGCGATGATAATTTACACCATTGACCGCATAGGCATAATGACTGGAGAAGGTGCAGGCTGTTGCAGTACCGGTCGTATGGCCGCATTCATTGCAACCCAATGCATGGGTGTGGGTGGTGCCATTTCCCGTATAAACAGCACTGCTGTTGCAGGATTCATAGGACACTCTGCCGCAGTCCGTGCATTCCGCACGGTGCTGGCTGCCGCTGTACCAGGTGCAATCTTTGTTACACAGACTGGTAATACTTCCCTCGCATACGGAGCAGGTCGCCGTGTGGCTTCCGTCGCCGTTGCTTACATAGGTGTATGTAGCTTCACACAAAGTATTCGAGGTACTGTAACCGCAATCCGTACATGTGCCTTGGTGATAGAGTTCAAAGACGCAGGAATAACTCAGGTTGCAGGCTTCGATAAATACATCGTCACAGGTGTCGCAACATTTCTCGTGGTTTCCTTGATTGTCCGAAGTGTATTCCCAACCATGGCCGTTATAACTAATAAAACAGATTGTGCTTGTATAATATAAATTGGGTTGCAAATATACGCCGTTAACAACTCGTTCATTTGACCAAATCACATCATCTGTTGGCGTAGATAAATAGCGCAGTATTTGCGTTCTAGAAGGTTTATGAAGCCATCCATCCGATGTATATTTCATAAAATGATAATCTTCATCGCCTAATCTAAAACAAATGATTTGTTCATATGTACACAAATTGCTGGTATCCATCTCAGAGTATTCACGCCTAATACGAATATTTCCCCTAGCGAGCAAATCAGCTTCTACATAACCAGCGAATTCATTAAGCGATATGCTTCCAATGTCCAGGTTATATTCGTGAATATGCCCTGTCAAATATGCATAGAATCCCGGGTCCCATGCTTTATCGTCAATACCGATGGAATATGAGTAACAGTTGTATTTTTCGAAATTGGTGTCCCACACTCCGTAAACCGCACTATCCTCAAGCCAAGTAGGCTCATCTACATTATATTCACCGCACAGAGCAAAATTAATGTTTTGCTCACCAACACCATAGTATTCATTGACAATTCTACGGATTACTTCTGCTAAATCTGCTGTAACAGTATAGCTGATACCCAGATCAATATAGGGGTTGGATTCAACGAGTGTTATTATTTTCTTAACGAAAGGTCCCCACTCCGACTCGTTGTCATGAAAATCTGGGAGTGTCACGCCGTTGTCCTTAACATATTCAAGGCATTCCATTTCGGACATCTCAGAAAGTATCGGCTTTTCAATGTTTGAAACTGCATAGGTTGGCATAGAAAAAACAACTAACACCATGGTAATGCATAAAAGAATACTGATTTCTCTTTTCATACGATACTCCTTTCATAACGGCGCTTTTGTTAAATCACATGAACAAGCAGACTCGTTGTCACCCCTCAACATTTCATAGTTTTGCCGTTTCATGGATCCATTGAAATTGCTCGTTCACATAGTGTTCAGATACATTCTGATACCTGCCGTCCACTTGCGGAAAACTAACAATTTTCAACATCCTTGCATAGTAGCGAGAATAAACTCCATTTTTGCTGAACGTTTCCGCATCACCGTAAAACTCAATCACCGCATAACCAACAATATAGTCATCCGCCCGGATAATAATGTCTGCAAATGCTTGCTCACCCATAAATGTACCAGCGTTTTCATATTCTCGATTGTCGTGATCGAAAGTTTTTGTATAGGGAACCCAGTACATTCTTTGGTTGTTCTCAGCTGTGAAATGATCTCCTAAATAGGCTTTACTCCAAAACAAATAACTGTCTTCAAGTATAAGCAATCTATCCTCTTTGCTCAAACCTTCACATATCGTCAATAAATCCTGTTCAAAAGCGCCGTCGCTTAAGACACACTCAAAAGAAACTGCCATTCCCTTGTACGCATCTTCCGGGATAGATAACAGCAGTGACATTCCGTTATTGACCAAACTTATACCATTATCAAAGGCGTATTTTGGAGGCAATGTAATGCCTTCCTCCAAAACGATGCTGTTTTCTTCTGTGAATTCTTCCGTTCCCGCTGCATAAGCCCGAACCACCAATACCCCAGGGCCGGTGACATAGTTTTCATCCGCAGGCCACAGGGCCACGGCGGTGATCAAAATCGCAACCGCGGCGGCGATGGCGGCGACGCGCAGGAGTTTACCGGCCGGGTTGGATCTCTTTTTCGTCATTTGCGCCGCTTCCAGCAGCAATTCATCGGAAATGCCATTCAAGGCCTCCGCCATTTTATATTTCTTCATAGATCAAATCCCTCCTCTTGCAAATGCTTGCGCAGCCGGCCCCGCAGGCGGAACAATTTGGACTTTACCTTGCTATTTGACCAGCCAAACAGTTCCGTCAGCTGCTCTACACTGTCGCAGAACCAATAGCGCCGCAAAAACAGCAGCCGGTCCTCTCTGGGAAGCGACCGCAGAAAACGGTCTATTTCCTCCTCCAGTAATTTTCTGTCCAGGGCCTGCTCCGGCGTTTCACCGGAAACGATGCAGCTCTCCAGTTCCTCCAGAGCGATCACCTGCCGATTATCCCGGCGCTGCGCGTGATCGTATGTAATGCGGCGAAGCGCCTGGTTCCGGGCGATCTTCAGCAGGTATGTCAGCAGCGGCTTGGGCCGCTGGGGCGGAATGGTGTCCCACAGCGCCAAATATACATCATTGGCGCACTCCTCCGCGTCCTGCTCGTTCAGCAGCAGATTGCGCAGCAGGTGCATACAGGCGCGCCCATACCGGATCTTGACCTGGGTAATGGCATCCTCAGACCGGGTATCAAACAATTCCAGGATCTGCTCGTCTTCCATAGCTTCGCTCACCTCTTTTCCGCAAGAGCAATGCTGACCGCGGATCGTATTGCACTTACACCTATATACTACAAATTTTTGAAGGTTGGTTGCACGGAAAAAAATTTCTTTGCAAAAAATTCCACGGCGGGTTGCCGTGGAATTTTTACATTATTCACCAAAACCGTCCAGCAGAGCCGTATCGGAGCTTTCACCGATCTCTTCGCCCTTCATGCAGGCGGCAAACTGCTCGCCGGTCATGTGCTCATGCTCCAGCAGGTAGTCAACCACCTGGCGCAGCTTTGCCTCGTTTTCGGAGAGGATCTGCTTGCAGCGGTCATAGGCCCGGTCGATGAGGGCCTTCACTTCATCGTCGATGGTGCCGGCCACCTTTTCGGAATAGCTCTTGGTGGTCTGATAATCCCGGCCGATGAACACCTCACCGCCGTCCAGATAGCTGACGGTGCCGATTTTCTCGCACATACCGTAACGGGCCACCATATCCTTGGCAAGCTTGGTCGCCCGCTCAATATCATTGGATGCGCCCACGGAAATATCACCCAGGAACAGCGCCTCCGCCACACGGCCACCCAGCAGTCCCACGATCTGCTCAAACATCTGATTGCGGGTCAGATTGGAACTGTCATCGGCAGGAAGATACCAGGTCGCGCCCAGGCTCTGGCCACGGGGCACGATGGAGATGTGGCGCACGGGATCGTGGCTCTCCAGGAAATACATGGCCACGGCGTGACCGGCCTCATGAATGGCGGTCACATTCAGGTCCTTCCGGGACACCACATGGCTCTTCTTCTCGGGGCCCATGGTGATCTTCATGATGGCCTCGTTGATGTCCGGCATGGTCAGCACCGGGCGATTCTCACGGGCAGCCATAATGGCGGCCTCGTTCAAAATATTGCTCAGGTCCGCGCCGGTGAAGCCGGCGGTGGAGCGGGCGATGGTCTTCAGGTTCACATCGTCAGCCAGGCGCTTGCCCTTGGCATGAACCTTCAGAATGTCCTCACGACCCTTCACATCCGGGCGACCCACATGGATCTGCCGGTCAAACCGGCCGGGGCGCAGCAGCGCCGGGTCCAAAATGTCGGGCCGATTGGTGGCTGCCAGGACGATGACACCTTCATTTTTGCTGAAGCCGTCCATTTCCACCAGCAGCTGGTTCAAGGTCTGCTCCTTTTCATCATGGCCACCACCCATGCCGGAGCCGCGCTTACGGCCGACGGCGTCAATTTCATCAATAAAGATGAT
>JAZOBI010000129.1:0-22371 GCA_045595885.1 Faecousia sp.
AATTCCTTCCTTTTCCAAAAGCTGCTTCAGCTTGCTCCGCAGCCGGCCCAGTCGGGTGGACACGGCGCTTTCGGACATGCCGGTCATACGGCCGATCTCCCGGCAGGTATCCAGATAATAATAGCGGCGGAGAAAGAGAAAACGGTCCTGTTTTGGCAGGGCGCTCAAAAATCCGTTCAGCGCCTGCCGGATCACAACCGCATCCAGCAGTTGCTCCGGATCTGACGGCTGGGGCAGCACGTCCTCCAATTCCTGCAGTGAGAGGGTCAGCCGGTCGTCCCGCATTGCGGCGGTTTGATAGTCCCGGCGGTCATAGGCAATATTGCGCAGCAACCGGGTCAGGTAGGCCCGTAAAGAGACCGGCTGCTCCGGCGGAATGGTATTCCAGAGCGCCATGTAAGCATCTCTGACGCATTCGGCCGCATCCGCGTCAGACTCTACGATGCCTTTGGCAATATGTAAGCAAAGCTTGCCATACTTCCGGGTCACCACTTCGATTGCCTGTTCCGATCGATCAAGGAACAGGCGAATAATCCGCTTGTCATCCAAGTCTCTTCACCCCCCTCACCTATTCAGTAGGATTGTGCAACCATAGTAGCACACAAATGCGGTTGCCACAAGAAAAAATCTCCTGCCAGCACGGCAGGAGTTTTTTATATCAATCTTTACAGGCAGCAATAAAAGCCTCGAAGATTTTGGCAGAGGATTCCTCATATGGCCAGATAATCTCTGGATGCCACTGAACTGCCCACAGGAATTTCGCGTCCGGCTTGTACACCGCTTCCACAATGCCATCCGGCGCGGTGGCCATAACGGAAAGTTCCCGCGAAAGGGCCTTGATGGCCTGGTGGTGCAAACTGTTGACGGGGATGGCATCCTTTTCAAGCAGCTTATGCAGAGGCGAATCGGGCACCAACGCGCAATCATGGACCGCGCGATGATAGGGTCTGTCCATTTTGTGGGTCACATCCGTTTCCATTTGGGCAGTAATATCCTGATACAGCGAGCCGCCAAAATACACATTCAAAATCTGCAGGCCACGGCAAATACCCAATATAGGCATATTCCGCTGCAGCGCCATATGGCACAGCCTGGGCTCCCGTTCATCCCGCTCCGGAGCAGGAAATACGGTATCATTGAGGATGGTTTCTCCGTAAAGAGCGGGGTCAATATCATCACCGCCGGGCAAGATCAGACCATCGCACAAAGAAAGCAAATAGATCTGATCCTCCTCGCTGGCTTCCGCCGGGATCACCAGGGGTATGCCGCCAAAATGACGGACAGCCTGCAAATAGTCGTGGTTAATGAAAATGCGATCCTCTGTTTCATTTTTCTCGTAAGAGGTACAAAGACCGATCACCGGTTTTCTCTGTTCCATAAGCACTCCTTACAATCCATTGCCCCGCAGCTCAATGATCTGATCACGCAGCAAGGCAGCATATTCGTATTCCATCATGCGGGCAGCTTCTTTCATCTGCTTTTCCAAGCGCGCGATTTCCTTTTCCTTTTCGGCCTTGGTCATCTTCAGTCCGTTACGGCCCTTACGCTCGGCGGTGGGAGAGGAAATTTCAATCAAATCCCGGACGGACTTAATTATGGTCTTAGGCACGATGCCGTTGGCCTTGTTGTAGGCATCCTGGATGCCCCGGCGGCGCTGCGTTTCGTCCATGGCTACACGCATGGCGGCGGTAATCTTATCGGCGTACATGATGACCTTGCCTTCTGCGTTTCGGGCAGCGCGGCCAATGGTCTGAATCAAGCTGGTTTCGCTTCGGAGGAAGCCCTCTTTATCCGCGTCCAAGATAGCCACCAGACTCACCTCCGGCAGGTCCAGGCCCTCACGGAGCAGATTAATGCCAACCAGAACATCAAATTTTGCCATGCGAAGATCCCGGATGATCTCCATGCGCTCCATGGCTCCGATATCGGCGTGCATATAGCGCACCTTAATGCCGGCTTTCAGCAGGTAGGCGGTCAGATCTTCCGCCATTTTCTTAGTCAGCGTGGTGATCAAAACCCGCTCATTTTTTGCGCTGCGGGTGTTGATCTCACCGATCAGATCATCAATCTGGCCTTCTATGGGCCGTACCTCCACCACGGGATCCAGCAAACCTGTGGGGCGAATCACCTGCTCCACGATTTGTCCGGAACGGCTACGCTCATATTCCGCCGGTGTGGCGGAAACGTAGATCACCTGATTCAGCTTACTGTCGAATTCAGTAAAGTTCAGTGGGCGGTTATCATAGGCAGAAGGCAGGCGGAAACCGTAGTTGACCAGGGCATCCTTGCGGCTGCGGTCGCCGGCGTACATTGCTCTCGTTTGGGGCAGCGTCACATGGCTCTCATCAATGAACACCAAAAAATCCTCGGGGAAGTAATCCAAAAGGGTGGTTGGCGGTGTACCCGGCGCTCGGCCCTGGATGACCCGGGAGTAGTTTTCTATACCGCTGCAGAAGCCGATTTGTGTCAGCATTTCCAAATCATAGTTGGTGCGCTGGGCAATACGCTGGGCTTCCAGCAGCTTATCGTTGGCCTTGAACCAGGCCACCTGATCATCACATTCCCGGCGAATTTCTGCCATGGCCCGCTCCAGTTTTTCCCTGGAAGCCACATAATGGCTGGCAGGGTAAATGGCTACATGGTCGACGTACCGCTCAGGCACACCGGAAACGGCATTGATCTCACTGATGCGATCCACTTCGTCGCCAAAAAACTCCACCCGGATAGCCCTGCCGGACCAATAGGCAGGATAGATTTCCAGGGTATCACCCCGGAGACGGAATTTATTACGGGAAAAATCCAGGTCATTGCGTTCGTAGCGAATCTCGGTGAGCTTACGCAGAACCCGATCCAGCGGATACTCATGGCCCACACGAAGGGAAACAACCATGGATTTATAGTCAATGGGGTCACCCAAACCATACAGACAACTGACAGAGGATACCACGATCACATCCCGCCGCTCGAACAATGCGGAAGTGGCGCTGTGACGCAGACGGTCAATTTCCTCATTTACCGCCGAATCCTTTTCAATGTAGGTATCCGTATGGGCAATGTAGGCCTCCGGCTGGTAGTAATCGTAGTAGGAGATAAAATATTCCACAGCGTTATGGGGGAAAAATTCCCTAAATTCGCTGCACAATTGGGCAGCCAGCGTCTTATTATGGGCTAAGACCAAGGTGGGACGGTTCAATTTTTCAATCACCGAGGCCATGGTGAAGGTTTTGCCCGAACCGGTAACACCCAACAAGGTCTGTTCCCGAAGGCCCCAGTTTACACCGTTAACCAAGCCGGTGATGGCTTCCGGCTGATCGCCGGAGGGCTTGAAATCTGACACCATCTTGAAACAATCCATTGAGCAGCCTCCTTTCTGAGGGAAATAACACTGCGGCTTTCACCGCAGTGTCGGACTCATCTTACAGAATTTCCAAAATCGGCCCGGGGACATAGGCAGAAATATCTCTGCCGTAGCCCAGCAGTTCCTTGACCATGGAGGAGGAAACCGCCACGTTCTCCGCCCGGAAATAAACATATTCCATATCGGGATTGATCAGCTTATTGACCTCCGCGATATTTTCCTCGTAATTATAGTCCAGATTATTGCGCAGGCCCCGGATCATATAGCCGATGCCGTTTTCCTTGGCATACTCTGCCACCAGGCCTTCAAACACGGTGACATACACATTGGTCAGACCCAGTTCGTGAACGGTTTTTTCAATGGCTTCCTTCATTTTGTGACTGTCAAAAGAGCGCCGCTTGTTGGCGTTGACGCCAATGGCCACATATACCTCTTCAAAAATCGTGGCCGCTTTTTTGACCATATCCAAATGGCCGTTGGTAAATGGGTCAAAAGATCCGGGATAGATCGCTTTCTTATACATAATCTGCCACCTCCAGCAAATTCGCAACCGGTTAATCCAAATGATAACGGTGCTTTCAAAATTCGTCAATATAATTTTCCTACCGGGCATCGCTTTCCGGCTGGTAGATGCCGGACTGAGCCAGAGAAACATACTCATCATCGGCTACTATAATATGGTCTGCCAGGGTGATATCCACGGTGTTCAGCGCGGCTGCCACCCGATATGTAGTATGCACATCCTCCGTAGACGGGAGGGCAATTCCGCTGGGATGATTATGGGCCAGAACCACTGTAGTGGCATTGACGCCCAAAGCGGCCTCCACCACGCGACGCACCGGCACACTGGCAAAATTGATGCTGCCTTCTCCGATTTCCTTGCAGCAAAGCACTTTGCATTTGGCATCCAGACACAGCATATACACCATTTCATTACGCCGCCCCACAAAAAAGGAACGCAAATAGTTACCGCACTGCTCCATTGTTGACAGTATTTTTTCCTGTCTCATGCGGTTAATTCGGTAGTAGCGTCCGGCATCCCGCACCAGATGTAGAAAAGTCGCCGCGTTGGGTCCAATGCCTGGCACCTTTTCCAGTTCTCCCTCCGGTGCCTCCAGCACCTGAGAGAAACTTCCAAACCGCTCCAGCAAATGATGGGCCAGCGGATTGGTATCCTGGCGTGGAATACAGTAAAACAGGAGCAGTTCCAAAACCTGCAACTCATTGAATTCATCCAGGCCGTTTTGGCGAAAGCGTTCTTTTAGTCTGTCCCGGTGTCCGTCATGCATTGCCATTTTTTCACCTCTTTGTGCGGATTTTCCTTGCCTTTTGGCAAATTTTCCATTAGTATAGAATAAGAACGATATTTGTCGAAGCTTGCCGGGAGAGTTTTCCCAAATAATGCACATGATATGCCAGAAGGAGGTTTGTCATGGACGATAAAACACAGATATATGTCATACTGGATTCCATAAAGCAGGCCGCGTTCTCCGTAGAGATGGGGATCATAACCCACGTAAACTCTGCCGCGGCCCATTATCTGCTGCAGCCCGGCACCGATGTGCAAACCATTCTGGTTGCCGGCAAGGAGGAATTCGGAAATCATGAAGCAGATTGCCTGTACTTGACACTGGATTTGACCGGCCACATTTTGGGCGCAACCGCAACCCGTATTACTGACACCTATATTTTCCTGCTGGAAGAACCGGACAACCGCGCGCAACTGCAAACCCTCGCCCTTGCAGCAGCGGAATTGCGTCAACCCCTTGCCAGCGCCATGGCGCTGACAGACCAAATTCAGCCCGATACCAATTCCTCTTCCGTAGCACAGCTCAACCAGCGGATGCTGCAGCTGCAGCGCATCATCGGCAATATGTCTGATTGCGCCGACTATGACCGCTGCAACACACAAGCCATGGAATACACGGAAGTATGTTCCCTTCTGGAAGAACAGCTATCCCGCATTGCACAAACGCTGAACGTGGCAGGCCTCACTTTCCTGTACGACCTTCCGTCTGAACGGATCTATACCATGGCATATCCGCAAAAATTGGAGCGGGCAGTATATAACCTGGTGTCCAACGCGGCGAAATTTTCCCCCCAAGGCGGCACAATACAGGCTCAGCTTACTCGCAACGGAAACCAGTTGGCCTTTTCCGTAACGGATCAGGGACCCGGACTTCAATCGAACCGGGATGTATTTACCCGATATCTGCGCCAGCCCGGAGTGGAAGATGTCCGACTTGGCTTGGGCTTGGGCATGGTGCTGATCCGCTCCACGGCTGTGGCCCATGGTGGCACCGTACTGATTGACCATCCGGAAGGCGTGGGGATCCGGGTGACCATGACCATGGCCATCACCCAAAGCAAATCTACCCTGGTTCGTTCCCCCGCTTTCCGAATCGACTATGCCGGCGAGCGGGATCACTGCCTGCTGGAGCTTTCTGATGTTCTGCCGGCTTCCCTGTATCGTGAGGAAAACAGCAAATGACAATTCCCCGGAGCGCCGTGTTGCGGCGCTCCCATTTTTTACAGATAATTTCGCAAATATTGGCCGGTAACACTGTTTTCGTTGGCTGCCACTTCCTCCGGCGTACCGGAAGCCACCACATAGCCGCCGCCATCACCGCCTTCGGGGCCAAGATCGATAATGTGATCAGCAGTTTTGATCACATCCAGGTTATGCTCGATCACCAGAACTGTATTGCCCGCATCCACCAGCTGCTGCAGCACTTCAATCAGCTTGTGCACATCGGCCGCGTGCAATCCCGTGGTAGGTTCATCCAAAATATAAATAGTTCGGCCGGTGGAAACACGGGCCAACTCCGTTGCCAGCTTCACACGCTGAGCTTCACCGCCGGAGAGCGTGGTGCTGGATTGTCCCAATTTCACATAGCCCAGACCCACTTCCACCAGAGTTTGCACCTTGCGGTGGATCTTCGGCAGGTTTTCAAAGAAGCCCATGGCCTCCTCTGCCGTCATATCCAGCACCTGTGAAATATTCTTTCCCTTGTATTGCACTTCCAGAGTTTCCCGGTTGTAACGGGCACCGCGGCACACACTGCAGGGCACATACACATCCGCCAGGAAATGCATTTCAATTTTCACCAGGCCATCGCCGGAACAGGCTTCACAGCGACCGCCCTTGACATTGAAGGAGAATCGGCCTGGGCCATAACCACGCATTTTCGCGTCAGCAGTAGAGGCAAACAGATCACGAATGTCATTAAACAGGCCCGTATAAGTGGCAGGATTGCTGCGGGGTGTGCGACCGATGGGACTCTGGTCAATGTCGATGACCTTATCCAAATGCTCCATACCCTCGATGCACCGGCAGGAGCCGGGACGGGTACGGGCATGATTCAGTTTGGCAAGTAAAGTCTTATTCAGCACTTCCCCCACCAGGCTGGATTTACCGGAGCCGCTGACACCGGTGACACAGGTCAGCGTTCCCAAAGGAATGTCCACATCCACACTCTTCAAATTATTTTCCGTTGCGCCGAGAACGGACAGTGTTTCCCCATTACCCGCTCTGCGGCGGCTGGGTACCGGGATTCTCTTCACACCGGACAGGTACTGACCGGTGATGGAGCGTTCGCAGGAAAGCACATCCTGTAAGGAGCCAGCCACCACGATCTCGCCGCCATGGCTGCCGGCACCGGGGCCCACATCCACAATGAAATCAGCCGCGCGCATGGTGTCCTCGTCATGTTCCACCACGATCAGGGTGTTGCCCAGATTCCGCAGGTGTTTTAAAGTGTCCAGCAGTTTATCATTATCCCGCTGGTGCAGGCCAATGGAAGGCTCATCCAAAATATACAGCACACCCATGAGGCTGGAACCGATTTGGGTAGCCAGGCGAATTCGCTGGCTTTCGCCACCGGAAAGGGTTCCGGCAGCCCGGGAAAGGGTCAGATAGCTGAGGCCAACATCCTCCAAAAACTGCAGACGGGACCGGATTTCCCGGAGAATTTGTTCCGCAATCAGAGCCATATTGCCCTCTAAACGCAGTTCATCCACAAAGCGCAGCGCCTGTCGGATGCTCATGCGGCAGAAGTCCATGATGCCGATACCACCGACGGTTACAGCCCGGGCAATCTCGGAAAGCCGATCGCCGCCGCACTGAGGACAGGGCGCCGAGGACATACATTCTTCCAGTTCCTTTCGGGCCGCGTCAGATTGGGTTTCCCGGTAGCGCCGGGAGATATTATTCAAAATACCCTCCCAAGGCTGCTCCAATACGCCCATGCCGTTGCCGCGGTTATAGGTCATACGCAATTTTTCTCCCTGGGTACCATGGAGAATGATGTCCATAGCCTCCCGGGAAAGGGATTTCACCGGTGCGGTGAGAGAAAAGTGATACTTTTGCGCCAGCGCCTCAAAATACATCCGGAAAATACTGTCTGTGCGGGCATTTTGCCAACCGCTGGCCCGGATTGCGCCGTCAAAAATGGATTTATCCTTGTCCGGGATCACCAAATCTTCATCGGCCACCAACTGAAAGCCCAGTCCGGTGCAGCTGGGACAGGCGCCGGAGGGATTGTTGAAAGAGAACATCCGGGGCTCCAGTTCCGTCAGACTGATACCACAATCCTCGCAGGCATAGTTTTGAGAAAAGCTGAGTTCTGTTTGGCTGTCGGGCAAGCCGATGGTAACCAGGCCACCGGAATGGGCGCAGGCGGTTTCGATGGAGTCCGTCAGCCGACGGCGGAGGCCATCTTTCAGCACCAGGCGGTCCACCACCAGATCGATCGTATGCTTTTTATTCTTTTCCGGGGAAATCTCTTCCGTCAAATCATAGAGAATGCCATCCACCCGAACCCGGGCAAAACCCTGTTTCCGGGCATCTTCAAACACCTTCTGATGCTCGCCTTTTTTACCCCGGATCACCGGCGAGAGTACAACAAACCGGGTTCCGTTGCCCAATGCTTCCACCCGGTCTACGATCTGATCAATGGTCTGCCGGGCAATTTCCTTACCGCATTTGGGGCAGTGCGGAGTACCCACACGGGCCCACAAAAGACGCAGATAGTCGTAAATCTCCGTGACGGTTCCCACGGTGGAACGGGGGTTTTTGGAGGTGGTTTTTTGGTCGATGGAAATCGCAGGAGAGAGGCCGTCGATACTGTCCACATCTGGCTTATCCATCTGCCCCAAAAACTGGCGAGCATAGGAAGAAAGGCTCTCTACATAACGGCGCTGACCTTCGGCAAAAATGGTGTCGAAAGCCAGGCTGGATTTACCGGAACCGGAAAGTCCGGTAAATACCACCAACTTGTCCCGGGGAATGGTCACATTCACATTTTTCAGGTTGTTTTCTCTGGCGCCTTGGATGATAATTTTGTTGTTCATAGAGCGTTCCTCACCGGTTTGGATGTTTCGCTTTGTTTGCGTTTGTTACCCAATATTATATCACGATTATATGGTGTACACAAGAGGAAATTCAAACAAAATTTCGTTTCTTTCCCATGCATATTTTTCCGGAATTCTTTCCCCAAAGTGTTGCATTTTTATGGGAACATGGTATAATGAAAATGCGGTAGTCCGGTGCAACCGGATATAAAATAGAAATGAGTGAGGTACATTCAGATGCACGCATATGACAACATTAAGATCTTCTGCGGTAATTCCAACCCTGAGTTTGCCCAAACCGTATGCAACGAGCTATGGGTTCCCATGGGCAAATGCACCGTCAAGACCTTCGCCGATGGTGAGGCCTCCGTTTCCCTGGAAGAAACTGTTCGTGGTGCCGACGTTTTCCTGATTCAGTCCACCTGCAAACCTGTTAACGATAATCTGATGGAGTTGCTGGTCATGATCGACGCCTGCCGTCGTGCTTCTGCCGGCCGCGTCACCGCTGTTATCCCCTACTTTGGCTATGCCCGTCAGGATCGCAAGGCCAAGAGCCGCGATCCCATCTCTGCCAAGCTTGTGGCCAATATGATCACCGCAGCCGGCGCACAGCGTGTGCTGACCATGGATTTGCACGCCGCCCAGATTCAGGGCTTCTTCGATCTGCCTCTGGATCATCTGCTGGGTGCTCCTTCCTTCGTAAACTATTATCTGGAAAAGTTCCCCGAAGATCAGTATAACCACGATGATTTTGTTGTAGTTTCTCCTGACGTGGGTTCTGTTGCCCGCGCCCGTAATTTTGCCCAGAAGGTGCATATGGGTCTGGCTATCGTGGATAAGCGCCGCCAGAAGGCCAATGAATGCGAAGTCATGAATGTCATCGGTGATGTGGCCGGCAAGACCTGCATCCTGTATGATGACATGGTAGATACTGCCGGTTCCCTGTGCAACGCCGCCAAGGCTCTGGTAGAAGTGGGCGGTGCTAAGGAAGTATACGCCTGTGCCACCCACGGCGTGCTGTCCGGCCCCGCATACGACCGAATTGAGGAAAGTGTCATTAAGGAAATGCTGTTCCTCAACACCATTCCCCAGGTAGGCAATACCAAGAGCGGCAAAATCAAGTTCCTGGATGTAGCGCCCATCTTCGCCCGCGCCATTGAGCACATCCACGGCGGCACTTCCATTGCCGACCTGTTCTAAGCCATGTTAGGAAAGCAACAGGAAAGCTGGTTAATTGTCGGACTGGGAAATCCCGGCAGGGAGTATGAAAAAAGCCGACACAACGCCGGGTTTTGGGCGCTGGACGCGCTGGCCGCTAAGCTGGGCTGCAAAGTAGACAAGTTGAAATTCCAAGGACTCTACTGTCAAACCAGCTACAATGGCAAGAAGCTGTTCCTGCTGAAGCCCCAGACCTATATGAATCTGTCCGGTCGCAGCGTGTTACAGCTTTCCGCGTTTTTCCATGTACCGCCACAGCGGATCATCGTTTTGTTTGACGACATTTCTCTGGATCCCGGACGATTACGTGTCCGTTCCGACGGCAGTGCCGGTGGACACAATGGCATTAAGTCCATCATTCAGGAATTGGGCAGTCAGGAATTCCCCAGAGTAAAAATCGGCGTGGGAGCCAAGCCCCATCCGGATTTTGATCTGGCAGACTGGGTGCTCAGCAGTTTCTCCGCCCTGGAGGAAAAGGCTTTGGAGCCTGCATTACAGCGTGCCGGAGAGGCAGCCCTGGCCGTTATTGACCATGGTGTTCCGGAAGCTGCCAACCGGTTTAACGGCAGCAGATAAAATGTCAAATAACCACGGAGAGGGGGTATTTTCCCCCTTTCCGCGTTGTTACGTTCTGTTAAATTGTTGTTTACACATACACCCTATGGCGATATTGTAGGGCGGGGGCTTGCTCCCGCCGGACATTTTGTGATACAAAATGCCGTGCCGTAGGCACAATGTGTTTATTTTCCTTCGGAAAATCCGAAAAATGTACCATTTTTCGGCGGCGGGTGCAAGCCCCCGCCCTACGGCACCATCGTAGTGTAAACAACAATTTATATCAACAACCACATTGGGAGGTTTTCTATGGAGCAGCTGATTTCTTTACTGAATACCATGCCGGAATATTCGGCGCTGCTGGAGGCTGTATCCAAGGGCCAATCAGCCGCCATCACCGGCATTGGTCAAATCAACCGGAGCCATCTGATTGCCGGTCTGCGCCGCCATGCAACCCATCCCATTGTGGTGATCTGCCAGGATGACATCGCCGCAAAAAGAATGCAGGCGGAACTGCAAGCATTTCTGGGAGAAACTGCGCCTATTCTTCCCAGCCGGGAGCTGACCCTTTATGACAGTTCCGTCGTCAGCCGTGCCTGGGAACAGAAGCGGCTGCGGCAGCTATTTGACCTCTCCACAGGTGCTGTTCCACTGCAAATTGTTACCTGGGAGTCCCTAAGTCTTCGCACTGTTCCAAAATTCGTGCTGCACAATGCCTGTTTTTCTCTGGAGGTTGGAAAAGAATACAGTTTGGAGGATCTAATCTCCAGGCTGACCCATGCCGGTTACAGCCGTACCGCCATGGTGGAAGGCCCGGGTCAATTTGCCGTTCGCGGCGGGATTCTGGACATCTATTCCCCTGCCGCCGACCGGCCTGTCCGTGGTGAATTCTTTGGCGACGAACTGGATACCATGGGCTATTTCGACCCGGATACCCAACGTCGAACGGACAATCTGGACAGTCTGACCGTGTTGCCCGTTGGCGAAACCCAGCCCCGGCTGCATCCTGCCGGTTTGGATGGTCTTTGCGGTGATTTGCGCAATCTCATTGCCAAACAGCGTCGGCGGAAGAATATCAACGAAAATCTGATCAAAACCCTGGAAAAAGACCTGGAAAAATACGAAAACGGCCTTAGTAATCCGGCTTCCGACCGCTATATGGCACTGATCTATCCGCAGATGGCCACCGCTATGGACTATATCCCCGATGACGCGGTGATCATTCTTTGCGACCAGGGCAATCTCCACCGGACGGCCCGCAATCGCAGCGATGAAATGGGTCTGCAGCTTGACAGCCTGCTGCAAGGCGGCCTGGTTGCAGGTGAACTATGCGACTATGTGTGTCAGTGGGAGGATTTTTGTGACGCGCTCCCGGGACGGTTGGCTATCTACATGGATGCCTTCGGTGGCAGCTCCTATCCTGAGGAAAACCGGCCCAAGGTGCTGCTGCCCATGACCGCCAAGCAGTTGCCCAGTTATGGCGGCAGCCTGGATACCGCAGCATCGGATTTGTCCCATTACCAAAAGATGGAATTCCGCGCCCTGGTGCTCTGCGGTACCCGGCGACGAGCGGAATTGCTGCAGGAAACTCTGCGCGGCAAAAACCTTTCCGGACTTTTGTGTATTCCTCTGACCACCTTGCCCGGGGAAGGCCAGATTCTGCTGACCGAGGGCAGCTTGCCCTATGGCATGGAATATCCGACCGCCAAACTTGTGGTTTTGACAGAAGGACAGCTTCTGGCTCGGTCGGAAGGCCGAAAAAAGGCAAAGAAAACCGCCACCAACCGGCAAAAGCTGAACTCCTTTACCGACCTTTCTCCCGGTGATTTGGTGGTGCACGAAAACTACGGCATCGGCCGGTTTGTTGCCATGGAGCAGATCAAGGTGGATGGCGCGGTTAAGGATTATATAAAAATCGCTTACCAGGGTTCTGATACCCTGTTTGTTCCCGCCACCCAGCTGGACCTGGTTAGTAAATATATTGGCGGAGGCAGCGAAGAGGCCAATGTGAAGCTGAGCAAGATCGGCTCTGATGCCTGGCAAAAGACCAAAACCAAGGCTCGAAAAGCTGCCAGGGATATGGCCGGCGAACTGATTAAGCTATACGCTGCCCGAAAGCGGCAGGAAGGTTTCGCCTTTGCTGCCGACAGCCCCTGGCAGCAGGAGTTTGAGGATAATTTCCCCTACCCCGAAACCGATGATCAGCTTCGCTGCATCGCGGAGATCAAGGGTGATATGGAATCTCCCACCCCCATGGATCGGCTGCTGTGCGGCGATGTGGGCTTTGGCAAGACCGAAGTTGCCATGCGGGCAGTGATGAAAGCCGTCATGGACAGCAAACAGGTGGCCATTCTGGTGCCCACCACGGTACTGGCGCAGCAGCATTATCAGACCGCGGTCAGCCGCTTCCGGGGATTCCCCGTGAATATTGATGTACTCAGCCGTTTCCGCACTGCCGCGGAGCAGGCAAGAACTTTGCAAAATGTCCGCTCCGGCACCGTGGATCTGGTAATCGGCACCCATAAACTGCTGCAGAAAAATGTGGAATTCAAGGATCTGGGTCTTCTGATCGTGGACGAAGAACAGCGCTTTGGCGTCAGCCACAAGGAACGGCTGAAGGAGATCTCCAAGGGTGTGGATGTGCTGACCCTGTCCGCCACACCCATCCCCAGAACGCTGAATATGGCTCTGTCCGGTATACGGGATATGTCCACCATCGAGGAGCCGCCCTCGGACCGGTATCCGGTGCAAACCTTTGTGCTGGAGCACAACAACGCTATCCTCGACGATGCCATCCGGCGGGAGATTGAACGGGGCGGACAGGTGTATTATCTGCACAACCGGGTAGAAACCATTGATCAGTGCGCGTCCGCGCTGAAAAAGCGGATTCCGGGGCTGAATGTGGCTGTGGCCCACGGCAAAATGGGTGAGGAAGCATTGGCCGATGTGATGCAATCTATGGCCGATGGCGAAATCCAGGTGCTGGTATGTACCACCATCATAGAAACGGGCCTGGATATTCCCAACGCCAACACACTGATCATCGAAAACGCGGACCGCTTTGGTCTTTCCCAGCTCCATCAATTGCGTGGCCGTGTCGGCCGTTCCACCCGCCATGCTTTCGCCTACTTCACATTCAAGCCCGATAAGGCGCTGACGGAAATCGCGGAAAAACGCCTTTCCGCCATCCGGGATTTTGCAGAGTTCGGTTCCGGTTTTAAAATCGCCATGCGTGATTTGGAAATCCGGGGCGCCGGTAATTTGCTGGGCGCTGAGCAATCGGGACATATGATGAGCGTTGGTTACGATATGTATCTGAAACTTCTGGACGAAGCTGTACTGGAAGAACGGGGCGAAAAGCCGAAAGAGCCGGAATGTACCGCGGATTTGAATGTGACCGCCAATGTATCTCAGGACTATGTGGCCCGGGGCGAGGAACGGATGGATCTGTACCGCCGTATGGCAGCCATTCGCAGCGCTGCCGATGCCGATGATTTGCTGGATGAGATCATCGACCGGTATGGCGAACCGCCTAAGGGTGTTCTGAATTTGATCGATATCGCGTTGCTGCGCGCAGAGGCCCGTCGCTGCGGTGTGCAGGATATTCGGCAAAAAGCGGCTGAACTTCTTGTAACCTTTTCGAACATGAATTTTGAAACCATCACCGCCATCTGCGCGGATCCCGATTACAAAAACAGGCTCTATTTCGTGGCTACGGCGAAAATGCCCACTCTGCGGTTGAAGCTTCACGGCAGCACCGACAGCTTGAAACAAGCCAAGGCATTCATCGGACGGCTCAAAGAGCATTGTCAATTGTAAACAATCTGGCAATTTTTCCCCACGGGCCTATATCCCATATGCAAAAACATTGCTTTTTGGGAAAAATGTGCTACAATAGACCCAGTACCCCCCTTGTGTTTCCGCGGCTATGGCCGCTGCTGATAGGAGAGATGAAGCTATGGAAGAACGTAGACAACCCGACAGAACCCGCGCCAGCCGCCGACGCGAAGCTCTGCGCAAAGCCCGTAACAGGCGCATAGCCGCGCTGGTACTGGGTGCCTGCGCCCTGGCTTTGGTGGTAGCCCTGGTGATCATACTCCCCGACTATTTGAAGCAGGAAGAAACGGATGATGGTCTGATTCTCAAGAATGTATATGTGGCTGATATTTATTTGGGCGGTATGACCCGCAGTGAAGCGGAAAGTGCGCTTCGGCTGGGCATCGGCGACAGCTTCAGCACCCAGGATATGGTGGTCAGATTACCCAATGACGAGCTTGTCTTAACCCCCGCGGATACACAGGCTTATGTTGACATGGAAGATTTGGTGGATGCTGCCTACAACTACGGAAGAAGCGGTACCAAATTGGAAAACAAGATCATCCGTCAACGGGCGGAAAAACACAAGCACTACATCGCTCTGCTGGACTATATGCGTTTGAATACAGATAACATCCGCAGCATTGTGGAGGATTTCTGTGCGAACTACAACAGTGTTATGACGCCCACCACCATTACCCTGAACGGAAATCGGCCTGATTATCAGGACGTGCTTTCCGGCAAAATACCCCTTTCCTCCGTTCAGCATCAAACCCTGGTGATCACCATTGGTACGCCACAGTTTGATTTGGTGCCCGAGTCCCTGTACGCCGAGGTTTTAGATGCGTTCAGTACCATGACATTCCGTTTCTCCTACACCGCTTCTATCTCCCTTGCACCGGAGGATCTGGATGTGCAGGCACTGTTCGACGAATACTGTTCCCTGCCGCAGGATGCTTCCATCGACGGCGACACGTTTGTTGTAACGCCGGAGGTTTACGGATACGGCTTCGATATGGAAGAAGTATCCCGCATGATCCAGCTGGCTGATTTCGGAGAAACCATATCCATTCCCATGGGATTTCTGTATCCCGACATCACAGAGCAGGAGCTGGGTGCCGACTTTTTCCGACACCTGCTGGCCAGCTATGTATCCATCGGCGACAACAGCAACGAGAATCGCAATACCAATTTGCAATTGGCCTGCGAGGCCATCAACGGCATCATTATCAAATCCGGCGAAACCTTTGATTTCAACAAGATCGTGGGTCCCCGCACTGCCGATGACGGTTATCTGAGCGCACCCACTTACCCCGGCAGCAATACGGAAACCATCGGCGGCGGTATTAGCCAGCTTTCTTCCGCCATTCATTATTGCGCCATCATCGCCGGCCTGCAGGTGAATGAATCTCACACCCACACCTATGCCGTTTCTTACTCTCCCTTTGGAACCGACGCATATGTAGCATACGGTACGGATAACCTGGTGTTTACCAATACCACATCGGATCCGTTGATGATTTTCGCTTCCTTCAACAGCGGCAATGTGAATATCCGCATTACCGGCACCAATGAACAGCGATACCAATTGCGTGTGGAGTACGAAATCCTGGAAACGCTGCATCCGGAAACCCTGTATCAATACATGACCAAGGATAATGTGTACGGCTATGAGGATGGATATCAAATCCAGTCCGGCATCACCGGCTATATAGTTGATGTATATTGCTGCCAGTATGATGCCTCCGGTGATATGGTCTCACGGCAGCTGATAGGCACCTACACCTACTCTCGCCGAAATGAGATCATTGTACAGCTGGAGCAGGACGGAGATTCTCCCGCCGAGCCGCCAAATGATGACGGTCATTTCCGAGAGTGAATACAAAAAGACCCGGTAGACAAAGTCTATCGGGTCAAATTTTACTCTGTTTCAGATGCTGCTTATTTCTCTTTGGGCGTGATTTCCAGATGATAGGTCACAGACCCGGCGGCGGCATTTTCAATCTCAATGTCGTATATCAAGTCGATCAAGCCGCCATCGTCGGAAACATCCGCCAAGATCTGCCGGGCGCAGACCGTCAGCAGCAGTGCGCCAAAGTCCATTTGGTACAGCGATTGATGGCGCACCCCTTCCTGAAACACCATTTCCGATTGCAGCGTACCGGTGCGGCGCAGCGTTACCTTGCCCGGTTCCAGCCGGAAAGTGGTGGTGACACCGGCAAGCCCGGTCAGTTCGCTTTCCTCATAACAGATGTCCCAGCCGCCGCTGACATATTCCATGGTGCCCGCTGTGACCAGTTCGATCACCTCCGGCTCCTGGTTGTCATAATATTGCCGACCCTGGATACAAAGCATAACCGCTTTTTTCATTGAACTGCCTCCTGCGCCAGATCCAGCAGCTGATCAATCAGCTGCCCCGCGGAAATGCCGCTGGCTTCAAACAGCTTGGGATACATGGAAATGGATGTGAAGCCCGGCAAGGTATTTATCTCGTTAAATACCACCCGGTTATCCTCATAAGTCACAAAGAAGTCCACCCTGCTCAAGCCCTGGCAGCCGATGGCCTTGTAGATTTTCACAGCCGCGTCACGCACCTCTTCTCCCACTTCTTCGCTGATGCGGGCAGGAATATAGGCAACGGAAGTATCGGTAATATACTTGGCATCGTAATCATAGAATTCCGCACCGGAATCGATTTCGCCGCAGAAGGAAGCCATGGGGCTGTCATTTCCCAGAACGGCCACTTCCACTTCCCTGCCGTGGATGAATTCCTCAACCAGCACTTTCTTGTCATACTTGGCCGCATACAGTAGTGCTTTTTCCAGGCTTTCCCGGTCGGTTGCCTTGCTGACACCCACGGAAGAACCGGTGCCGGCAGGCTTTACAAACATAGGATAGGCAAAGCGAGCCTCCAGCGAATCCAACACCTGCGCGGGATGATGCTGCAGCTGGGTGGAACGAACCAGTTCCCAGGCAGCCTGGGTCATGCCGGCCTGATCAACCACCAACTTGGTAAGCGTCTTATCCATCGCAACCGCGGAAGCGGATACGTGGGGACCAACGTAGGGAATACCCGCGATCTGCAGAAGACCCTGCATGGCGCCATCCTCACCATTTTCACCGTGAAGCATAGGGAAGACAACATCGATTCTGTGGCGCTCCACCGTGCCACCCGTGAACACCAGCAAGCCCTCACCCCAGACAGGAGAAATGGCGCAGGGCACATTATCCGGACACTTTTCCCAATGAGAGCCGGGCAGGCGGCTGAAATCCGCGTTGCTGTACAGAAGCCATTTACCCTCCTGGGTGATACCTACGGGGAATACATCATATTTTTCCGGGTCCAAATTGTTCAGCACGAACTCCGCGGAGCGCAAAGAAATGGCATGCTCCGGGCTGACACCGCCAAACAGGACACAAATATTCTTTTTCATACTGATCTCCTCATTTATATTGAAATTTCACAAATCAATGGTATAATACCCACTATATCGTCAACAAGGAGCAAACTGCCATGCAAATCGAGCTGAATAACAAGGATTTCCGCAGACTACTGGATCTGGTATATATCGGCAACTGGGTACTCAATTCCATGCGGGGTGATGACCGCTTCACTGACTACGACAATGTAGAAAGCAAGCTGTTTGGTCTTTGCGCCGGAACAGGTATGCAGGTTTTGACCGAACCATGGAACGGCACCTGGATTCCCTCCCGCGCCTATGCCGAGGGCGGTATCCACGAAGCCATAGCGTTATACGAGGACAACGCCTTTTTTCAGATCCTGGCGGAGGAACTGTCCCACAGGGACATGAACCATGATGAAATTACCCAGGATAATTATGACGAATTCCTGCAAAGAATGGATCGATATATGGAAGAATTCCAAGCCAGCGGAATTGACCGGCTGGTTCTGGAAGAGTAATCGGGGCTTCGGCCCCGATTTTTTACTGGAACAAAGCTTCAGCGGCGTGATAAATGTCGCCTGCGCCCACCGTGAGGATCACATCACCAGGCTGGGCAATTTCACGAAGGGCTTCTGTGACCTGGGGAAGTGTCTGGCAATAGGTGGCTCCGGGAATTTGTGTTTGCAGATCCCGGGAGGAAATGCCGGTGGTATTACGCTCCCGGGCGGCATAAATCTCCGCCAGGATCAGCACATCCACCTTTTTCAGTTCCCGCACAAAATCCGCAAACAGGGCTTTTGTGCGGGTATAGGTATGGGGCTGGAAAGCCATCACCAGCCGATGATTGCCCATAGCGCGAACCGCTTCAATGGTGGCAGCCAGTTCATCCGGATGATGGGCATAATCATCATACACCTGAGCGCCCTGGAATTCGCCCTTGAATTCCATACGACGACCGGCCCCGTGGAAGGAAGCCAAACCGCGGCTGACAGCCTCACCGGGAATCCCCAGCATCCATGCAGCGCCGGAAACCGCCAAAGCATTGAGCGCATTGTGACGACCCATAACGCCAAGATCCAGATGGCAATAGAACTTTCCATCACACATGACATCAAAATGCCGCCAATCGGGACACATATGGGCCGCCGTAACCCGATTTTCGGGTTTCAGACCGAAGGTGACCACATCCAGCCCATCCATGGCTTCCATGGTGTGCGCGTCATCACCGTTGGCAATAACTGCGGAGGTTGCCAGCGAGGCAAACTTGTGAAAAGACTTCTGCACGTCCGCCAGGTCTTTGAAATAATCCAGATGATCCGCTTCCACATTCAAAACCACAGCCAGCGTAGGGAAGAAATTTAGAAAGGAATCACAATATTCACAACTTTCCAGTACAATGGTATCGCCTTGCCCCACCCGATGACCGGCTCGCAGCAGCGGAAGATAGCCGCCGATCATCACCGTAGGATCCGTATCCGCCTCCATCAGGATATGGGTCATCATGGAAGTAGCCGTAGTCTTACCGTGGGTACCGGAAATGCAGACCGCGTTTTTATAGGTACGCATGATCTCGCCCCAAGCCTGAGCCCGCTCAAAAACAGGAATACCCGCGGCACGGGCGGCAGCGATTTCCGGATTATCATTGTGGGCGGCAGCGGTACGGATCAAACAGCAGGCACCGGCAATATTCTCGGCCCGGTGACCAATGGACACCGGAATACCGCTGTCTTTCAATTCCTCTGTGGAGGCAGAAATATTCATATCCGAGCCGGTCACCTTCAGCCCCATACCCTTGAGCACCAATCCAAGAGGCCGCATGGAAACGCCGCCGATACCCACAAGATGCACATGATTGCCGGGCTTTATATACTCGGTAATTGCAGTATTACTTAAATTCATATGAAAAACATCCTCCGATGCTTGAATCACTATCTTATCCATTATACAACAGTTGTTCCTCAATTACAACTGTAAATGTGAACAAAAGTTGGTCGAATCAAGGGTTATGACGCATATTTCCCACAAAAATACCGCGGCAAACTGAAGTTTGCCGCGGTTAACAGATTAGTCTGCCGAGAACAGATGCTCCTGGCAATATTTGATAATGCCACGCCTGGTGACAATACCAATAAATGTGTCTTTATCATCCACCACAGGCACAAAATTCTGATATGTAGCCCGCTCCACCAGATCCTGCATAGAGGTGGTGACCCGAACAGGAATATTATCCTTACGACGGTTGATATCCATAATCCGACGGTTCTCCGCCTGACGCATATCCATATGACACATATTTTTCATGGCCCACAGCAGATCGCCCTCTGTAAGAGATCCACAATATTCTCCCTGGCGATTCAGAATCGGAAGTGCGGCATATCCCACCGCTTCCATTTTTTCCAATGCCTGGCGAATTGTGAAATCATCATACAGATAATGGCACATCGCTTTGGGGGTTAAAAAGAATAAGATGTTGTTCATAGTTGCTCCTTTGCCCGACGAATGGCTATTTCATTCATCGAACATATTATAGCACAGTTTAAGGAAAAATAGTGAAGTTTTTTTGTATATTTCATCTTTCCGTCGCCAAAAATTGAGCGGTAGATTTATGCAAATTGCCAACTCTACTGGCAGTAGAGCCCCAATCACTGCCTGTGGGTATACTCTACCGGTCAAAACTGTTATACTTTGCCACAGAATACAGAAAGGCGGAGATCTATGAAACGAACCAAACTATCCGATCGTAAACTGCCCAGCTATTGCCGGGGTGAAGAAATCATGAACATGGTGACCCATATCGTCGGCGGCGGAATGGGCATTATCATTTTGGCGCTATGCGTCCTCCGGGCAGCCATGGGCGGCAATATTTACGGCTGCGTAGGCGCTGCCATTTACGGCGTATGCATGGTAACCCTTTACACCATGTCCAGCGTGTACCACGGTCTGAAGCCAGGTATGGCCAAGCGGGTGATGCAGGTGTTGGATCACTGCACCATTTATTTTCTCATAGCAGGCAGCTACACAGTGATTGCGCTTGGCGCTCTAATATCCGTATCCCCTGCCCTGTGCTGGGTTGTGCTGGCCATCGAATGGGGTCTAGCTGCAGTTGCGGTAACGCTAACCGCGATTGATCTGAAAAAGTACAATGTGTTTTCCATGGTCTGCTACATCGGCATGGGCTGGTGTGTGGCTTTTTTCATTCCGCAAACCATCCAGGCGCTGACGATGCCGGGATTTTGGTGGCTGCTGGCAGGCGGTCTGGCCTACACGGTTGGCGCCATTCTCTATGGCATTGGTTCCAAGCGGCCCTGGTTTCATTCCATTTTTCATATTTTCGTGGTGTTGGGCAGTCTGCTGCAGTTTATCGCGATTTTTCTGTACGCGCTGTAATAACAGTTGCTTTTCGCGGAAAGAATGGTATAATAGAGATATCAAACTAATGTGGAGGTATTTCTCATGGCAAACAAATACGCAGGCACCCAAACCGAAAAGAACTTAATGGCCGCCTTCGCCGGTGAGAGTGAGGCCCGGAACAAGTACACCTATTTCGCTTCCAAGGCCAAGAAGGAAGGCTTTGAGCAGATCGCTGCTCTGTTCCAGAAGACCGCCGACAACGAAAAGGAACACGCCAAGCTGTGGTTCAAGGAGCTGAACGGCATCGGCAATACTGCCCAAAACCTGCTGCACGCCGCCCAGGGCGAAAACTACGAATGGACAGATATGTACGATGGCTTTGCCAGGACCGCCGATGAGGAAGGTTTTCATGAGCTGGCCGCCAGATTCCGCCTGGTGGCTGCCGTGGAAAAGCACCACGAGGAGCGCTACCGCGCGCTGCTCCACAATGTGGAAACCAGGCAGGTCTTTGAAAAGAGCGAAGTGAAGGTTTGGGAGTGTCGCAACTGCGGTCATATCGTGGTCGGCACCAAAGCGCCCGAGCTGTGCCCCACCTGCGCCCATCCCCAGGCTTATTTTGAAATCCACGAAGAAAATTACTAAGCCACGCAAAAACTCCTGCCTCGCGGCAGGAGTTTATTCATTGCGTCAAAATATAGCAGCGCAGACAAAGGGCTGTTTGTTAGGCGTCAATGGATTTCTTTTATTCTCAAAACCATTGCTCTCAGAAATAGATATACGGTTGAGAAAGGCTTATTCCTTCGTCGTAATTCCATCCAGTGAGGCTACTTGGGCATTATCCCTATGGATACCGCAGAAGAAGCAATAATCACTGTTTTTGTAAAAACAAGCTGCAGAGTTGATTTGGATGAAGCCGCATTCCGTGCAGGAATATGAGTGGGTGTTAGTGCCATTGACTGTACCAGAGAAGTAATATTCGTAATTACAGGCATTCGCCGTTCCTGTCGTTTCCCCACAAATAGCGCAAGTTTGAATGTGTTGATTGGAGCCACATGAAGCAAGTGCGTAAGTATGAGGCGTGGTGTATTCAATGAAGTATATTTCACTTTCGTATAGTCCAATGAGATTTCAAACGTTATTTTTGTATCCTTATAGAAATCTTCAGGGAACTCAAAGTAAAGTGGAATATTTTTGGTCAGGCTGCTATAGGGAATGTACGAGCCATAGCCGCCAACTCCATCTTTTAGTTCAAACTTTTTATATTCTTCCGTTCCCATTTTTTCCACATCGCAGGCGTACACTTTCAACACACCCGGG
>JAZOBI010000130.1:0-9393 GCA_045595885.1 Faecousia sp.
GCTATATCGGGCAAACTTGTCTGGGATTCCCATTTGGAAACAGCTTGTGTCGTCACACCCAGAGAATTAGCAACTTCTGTTTGGGTCAAATTGCGTTCTGTACGCAGTTCTTTTAATCGTTTGGAAAACTCATTCATTAAACAACACCACCTTATCAGAATCTTGACCGGTCATCATCAGTATAATCTTTTTATCTCCCAAATACAATCAACTATCCCGCAAACACATTTAACCGATTGTTGATAATTCAACTGTATAAAACGAAAAATAGAAACCCCGCAGGCTAAGCCTGCGGGGTTGATGTTACAGAAACGAAGAGGGAGAATTAATAAAACTTCTTCTTGTTCTTACGGGCAGCTTCGGACTTCTGCTTACGCTTCAGGCTGGGGCTGACGTAATGCTCGCGCTTCTTAACTTCGGCAATAACGCCCTCCTTGGCGCAGCTACGCTTAAAGCGACGCAGAGCGCTCTCCAGAGTTTCGTTTTCCTTAACGCGAATTTCAGACATTGTTTTCCCTCCCTCCGATGGCATCCGGCTAAATCCTGGATGCTTTCAGGGCCTGTTTTCATGCAGGCTAGAGTATTATACGCCACACTTCGTCAAATGTCAAGCAGGATTTCAAGGATTTTGCAATTTTTTTCGCAGCAGCCATCACAGCCGTCAGAAATCATACCGGGAGGCCAGTTGGGCCGGCGGCAACCGCAGCAGCCGGTTCAGCGGGACGGCCGTAACGATCAAGTGGAACACCGTGATACCGGCGCCCACCAGCAGTGCGTAGTGCAAAGGCAGGATCATTTCCGTTTGGGTTTCCGGCATGGCATTGAGCCCCAACAACACAGCCCAGGTGGCCAGCACCGCAGGCAGCACCACAGTCAGACTGTCCAGCAGACTTTCCAGACAGAAAACGCCTGCGGTCTTGTATTTGGGAATTCCCAGCAGACGGTAAACCGACAGCATACCGATCCGGTCCTGCACCTGGGACCGGCGCAGCAGATACAGCATCACCATACTCAGCAGGATCACCGTTGCTGTAACGATGGTTCTAGCATCCGCGCGGACGGAGGATTCTTCCCGGTACTGGTTCATGGTGACCACATAATCGTCATAAATGGTAATACTGACCGCATTGTTCATCTGCTCCACTACATTATACAACGTGGCAATCGCCTGACTCTTGTCCGTACAGAATACAAAAAAGCGCTGACCGGAGGTTTTGTTCAGAAGAATATCCACCATCTCATCGGCAATAATAATATCCGCGTAAAAGGCCGTTTCATCCAGCGCCCCCGCAATCACCATGGAGCCCTGGCTGCCCAGATTATACTTGCCGCCCACCATATCATAGTACCGCTTGCCGGCGTTTTCCGGCAGCACATAGCAGCTTTCGGCCGGATTTTCAAAGGCCAGATCGCTATATTTGTCCGGAATTGCCGTCTGCAAGGTGGACAGCTTTACCACCATTGTATTGGTCATCAGCGACAGATAGGTTTCATCCATCATGTATACCGCCGGCTCGTTACTGTCAGCAATACCGACAATGATAGGCGCCAATTCTTTCTTTTCAAAACTCACAGGCGTATCCAGGAAGTAGGAAATGCTTTGGATACTGTTCTGCAGCACACCGTCTTCCGCCAGCATGGCATCCAATACCCAGCGATCAATCACGATCTCCAGAGGGTTTTCCGGCATACGGCCCATGATCAGCGACCCTTCCTCCAGATACTCCAGGGGCGCATAGCTGAAATTCTTCAAGGTCATGGAAAGAGATCCCAACTGATGCACCGTATCCACGGAAATGCTGGCCTTGGAAGAAACATTGGGGATATATTCATAATCCAAACCGCTGTCAAAGAGCTGGCTCTTAAACTGATTATACAGCATGGCAACGCTGTCCTGCACCACTTCTCCCTCGCCACTGCCCCTCTCCAGCTCCACTTCCAGCACCTGGGAATGGTCGGTAATGAAGGTTTTGGGATCAACCAGGGACAGTGCCACAAAATCCGCCACGCTCAACGCCGTCAGCACCGCCAAAACCAGCAGAAACACCCGGGTTCCCCAGTTGCGGAACCCTTTTCCCCGGCTCATATGGCGGGCCTCCCGGAACATATCCCCCAGGCGAACACCTCTGCCGGCTCTTGCGGGCACATTCTCGCCGGGCTGCCAGGAAAGATGTCCCTGCTCCAGCTCCTCCAGGGTCATTTCCGGCCGTACGCCCTCCACCAGCACAGGCTGATCGCCGGTTTGACCGCAGGAGATGGTACGTCCGTCGCTAAGTTTGATAACGATCCGGTCTTTCAGCGCCAAAATGGATACATCTACACCACCGCAATTCTCCTGCCGGTAGTAGCGAACGCGAATACCGTCAGATTGCAGTGTTTGCTCCATGAAATCCCCGGTATAGAGGGCGTCCGCGTTGCTGAGGGTTCCACGGGTGAAGGAATCCGTATCCTCCGTGATCACGCCATTGTCCAGAGAGATGATCCGGTCGGCAAAGAAACGGGCAATTTGCTGCTCGTGGGTAACCATGACCACCAGGTTGGTTTTGGAAATTTTCCGAAGCAGGGCACAGATATTTCGGGTATTGGCTTCGTCCAGGTTGCCGGTGGGCTCATCGGCGAAAATAACCCGGGGTTTTCGGGCCAGCGCCCGGGCAATAGCCACACGCTGCTGCTGACCGCCGGAAAGATCGCTGACATTCCGGTGGAAATAGCGCTCCATTTCCACCGCTTTCAAGGCTTCCTCTACCCGGTCCAGCTTTTCCTCGTGGCTCAGCTTCAGGCTGTGCAGACCCAAATAAACATTATAGCCAACGGAATGATCGGACAGCAGATAGTAATTCTGAAAAATATAGCCGAAGCTTCGGTTTCGCTCGGCTTCAAACAGGCGCTTGCCATAGCGGTTGGTGGACACCTGATCGGTGATAATGGTGCCATTGTCAAATTTGTCCAACCCACCCACAGCATTGAGTAAGCTTGTTTTGCCGCAGCCGGAGGGGCCTAAAATACACACAAAGCCTGTATCCGGCAGGGTCAGCGTCACATCCCGCAGCACCCGGTGATCGCCGCGGCGGCGTTCATAAGACTTATTCAGATTTTTTACTTGAATCATACCGCCGCCTCCTTCCTTCTGGGTGCCAGGTCCCTGATTTTGTCAGCCTGGGGGAATACCTTTTTCTTGATGGCGCTCAAAATACCCATAGCCGCCACCAGCGACACCGTCAAATGCACCCCAGACAGCAGTGCCCAATAGGGCGGAGCCAAATACTTGGTCAGGTTCACAAGCCGCTGGATTCCCAGGTAACTGCCCAGGCCAATGAGGCCAAAGCCCAGCGCCTGTCCCACCACCATGAACAGCAAAATCTGCAGCCAGACGGAGTTTCTGGCGCCGGCCCAGGTCAGACCGATTTGCGACAGCGTGCGGTAGGAGCCGTGGGTCATGGCAAACAGCGCCCGCATCACAATGGCCTGCAGCAAGATCACCGCAATCAATGCGCCCAGGCACACATACAGGGTCTGCATCCGCTGGGCTGCCAGTTCTTCATCCACCACGGTGGATCCCAGCACATAGGGAGAAAGGGCCAAATAGTCCTTCTGCTCCAGCTGGCTGATGACCCGGTCGGTGTAGGAATAATCCTCGATGGTCAGGCTTACCTGCCCACGGATGCCTTCCTGATGGTTAGCAAGATACCAGGCATACTTTTCCGGGTGGATATAAATCAAATTGGGCAAGGTGGAATCATGGATATAGGCAATCCGGGGCGCAAACAAATATACCGTTACCCACTCCTGGGCCCAACGGTCATAGTACATCTGGTTTGTTACAAAAATATCCGTATCCGCCTCCGCAAAGGCATCTTCATACCGTTCATGTATGCTGTAACCGCCGTAGGCATAGACAGTATCATAAGAAAAATACCGATTCTCTTTCACAAACCCACGCCATACATCCTGGAATTCTGTAAAAGAGATGATGATCTCCGACTTTTCCAGCGGCGTAAAGCCCGCGTCATCCGTGGTCAGGCACTCCAAAGCAAAGGGCGTGGCAATGTCGTTGTTCACCTCTGCCTGGGCTTTGGCGGTTGCGGATGTATAGGGCACATATTCCACAGGTCTGGGCACATCGTTATACCAGGGCAATACTGCGATTTCCGCGTCCAGGAATTCAATGCTCAGGGCCTGGGCCAGTTCGTCGGAAAAATACAGCCCGGTGCCCAAATCGGTAACGCCAACCACTTCCATATCCATCACGATGTAATAAGAAGATGACCAGTTTTTGGGATCCTGGACATACACCCTTAGGGTCTTACCCAGCAGGCCGGCATCCCCCGCCACCACCTCATAGGCCGTTTCCGGCAACCGTCCGCTGGCCAGAAAACCCTCCAGGCCATAAGGCACGCTGCGGAAGAACTGATCCTTGGTGATAATTTGCACATTTTCGAACCTTTTGTACACCGGATCCTGGGTGGAGCCGATATTTTCCATGTAGTAGTGGGTTTCGTAGTCCACGCCCTCCTGATAAGCGTACAGGGTGTCGGTAAGGTAGCCGTAACGTTCCAGATGCATGACATGGTTGATGGACAGAATGGTTTCATAATCCACTTCCGTCAGCTCCTGTCCGTCCTTGCGCACCACCACGATCCGGTCCTTACTGCCGTTCAGGAATGCATCGGATTGGTAAATCTTGGTGGGCGTATCGTCCACCGCCACAAGGAAGGTGCCCAGGAACGCGAACACCGAAAAGGCGGTAGCCACAAAGAACAGCAGCACAATGGAAACCCACACAGGCCGGGAACGCAGCTGCAATGCGGCAATATAGCCGCCCAGCCTGGGCCGTTTCATCTTGGGTGCCGGTTCCCAGATCTTGGGAGGAACCGTGCGAATCTGCTCGTCGCCGGCGATGACGCCATCGTGAATTCTGATATGGCGGGTCACATAGTCCGCCGCCTCGGAGAATTCATGGGTGATGAGAATGACCAACCGGTCCTTGGCTGCCTGGGCCAGCAGCCGGATCACCTTTTCGCTGTTTCCCGGGTCCAGATTGCCGGTGGGCTCGTCCGCGATCAACACGGCACAGGGCTTTGCCAGCGCCCGGGCAATGGCTAGGCGCTGCTTCTGTCCGCTGGAGAGCCGGGCAGCGCGGCGGTGACGCATAGGCCACAGCTCCACTTCCTCCAAAATAGCCCGGGTACGGGATTCCACCTGTTCCTTGTCCAAGCCGCCCAGCCGCAGAGCGGACGCCACATTGTCATAGACAGTAGTGCCGGGCAGAATGCCATAGTTTTGGGAAATAAAGGCCACATGATCCCGGCGGTAGGTCTCCCACTGGGCGCTGTCATAATGGGCGGTAGGCTCTCCGGCGATGTACAGTTCGCCGTCCTCATAGGGCAAAATGCCACCCAATACATGGGCAAGGGTGGACTTGCCGCTGCCGCTTTCTCCGGTGATGGCTACAAATTCCCCCGGTTGGAAGCTAAGGCTCACCCGGTTCAGACCGGCCACTATATTTTGGCCATTTACATAATATTTAGAAAGCCCTTCGGTTCGTAGAATCGGTGTCATAAACTGACTCCCCCTTTCTTTGTTGATCGCTTACTGATACAGTTGCAGATGGATGACCTTTAACTGATTATCGTCGGGATAATCCTCCCATCCGCTGCCATAAGTCCAATAATGCTGCTTCAGCACCAAAGCGAAGACCGTATGGTCCCCCTGCAAATCCACACAATCGAGGGTAAGCTGAATCTGCTTGCA
Source organism: Faecousia sp. (assembly GCA_045595885.1). Classification (GTDB taxonomy): domain Bacteria; phylum Bacillota; class Clostridia; order Oscillospirales; family Oscillospiraceae; genus Faecousia. The sequence continues at coordinate 5,752 of JAZOBI010000130.1, forward strand.
AAACTCCGTTTCCGAAACATAGGATTCATAGGGATAATAATACACCGGCTCGTCATCCACATAGACGATCAGCACATAAGCCGTTTGGTTGCCGGAATACAGCCGGAATTGCTGCTCCAGCAGAAATGCACCCGTATTGAGAACAATACTGTCCACAACGCTCTTGCCATTGCAGATAATGGACCAATAATCGTGAATGGACGGCGGCGCATTTTCATCACTGATATTCACTTCCACCACCCGCTGGGTGATCTCGGGATACTCAGCTTCAGGAGGTGTAGCCTCCATTTCTATGCGGATCATAAAGAATCTCGCGCTGTCCTCCATGTGACCGGGCCGCTGGTCTTCCCGATCAACTGACCCGTTATAGTTGGGATAGAACAATACGCACAGCTCCATAGTCTCCCCTTCCACACCTTGGACCGGGATGAAGGAAACACCAAAGCTGGTTTCCTTTGGGCCGGGGTAAACCGTGTGCTGGTAGGCTGTTTGGCTCTCCTCCAAAGAGAAGGGCTGGGGTTTTCCATTCAGAAAGAGCATAACTGCTACCCCCTCTGTTATGGATGCGCCGCCCTGCAGAAACAGCTCCAGCTCCATTTCACCGCCGGTATAGGGCTGATAGATACCCTGCCAATCCAGTTTGCCCTCGGTAGCCACACCGTAGCCGGTGATGGGACTGCGATAGATTTCACCGCCGCCATCGACGATGATCAGATCATCCGGGTCGATAATGGTAATATTGGGGCGCGTAATTTCCGTAATGTCCGCAGGGAGCATTTCCTCTTCCTCTTCGATGGGGGCGCCGAGCTGTGTAGAATCCGACGGCAGCACTGCGTCTGCCTGCCAGACCTGCTCCATTTCCGCAATCAGCGGGATCATAGCGCCACAGCAAAGCAGCAGACACAGCAGCAGCGCGGTAATATTCTTTTGCATGGCCCGCTCCTTTCTAATTGGGGATTTCCGCCGCAAAGTCGAACCAACCATTCTCCCAGCGGAAATCATATTCCGCTTTCCGTTCGTCCAGAATCCTGCAAACATTCCGCAGACCGAAGCCATGCTCGGATTTCGGTTCCTTGGATGTGGGGATATGGCGGCCGCGGATCGTAACCGCCGGCGAGGTGTTGCGAATGGACACAAAGAGATTGTCCTGCAGCAATATGGTGCATTCCAATCTCTTTTCCCCGTCACAGCGGCCGCAGCCTTCAATGGCATTGTCCAGCAGATTAGACAGCAATACCACCAATTCGTTCATTTTCATTTGAATACCGGACAGGTCATTGACCCGGAATTCGGCTGTGATGCCCAGTTCCTGGGCAGTCTGACATTTCTGATGGATTACCGCGTCCACCACAGGATGCCTGGAATTCACGGTGAAAACCCTGGTATTCTGCTCATCCATTAGTTGCCCCACCAAGGTCAGTGCTTCTTCCGGTTTATCACCGGAAAGCAGGGTGTGTATGGTTTGCAGCTGGGCGCGGTAATCATGGGTGATCTGGCGCTGGGCGCGGTAGCTTCTTTCCAGGGAGGTGATGCTTTCCGACTGGATCTGCAGCTGCTGATGCAGCAGCGCCATTTCCTGGAGCATAGAAGTGCTTTTCTGAATAGAACGGATCAGCGCCACCGCCGCCACATTACCCACTTCCAACACGCAGCAGAAGAAAAATGTACTTTCGGAAAGGTCATTACGGCCCAGGTAGATATACAGCACCGCCACCAGCATCAGCAAACTCAGCATGGGGAGCAAAAGCGTCAATCCCACCCAGCGCAAGCGCACACCCAGGCGAATCTGCCGCAGAAGCCAGCCGCCCAGCAACGCCAGGAAATAGCCAATGGTACGGGTGGTCAGGCTATACAGCTGCCGCCGGGAAAAATCCAGATCCGACAGACCGAAAACACGCTGCACACAGGCAACAAAACCCTGGCTGACCACCCAGACAAACAGGCAGCCGGCCGCCGCTGCCAACACGGTCAGATACCGCTTCCGGCAGGGCGGAGAAAAGAACATGGCCACAGCCGATGCCGACAGAAATGCCCAAATAATCTGAAATATAATCTCCATTACTGCCTGCCTTTCCAGAACAGGTACTTCCGCTTCTGCTGGGCGTAGGTCTTGGGACTGACCGGCAGTGTCACATCTCCTGCCAGAACCACTTCCCGGCACTGATAGCGAAGGATATGGCGCATATTGACCAGGTAGCTTTTCTGCACCCGCAGAAATCCGCAATCTTCCAGTTCTTCCTCCACAGTCCGCAGGGCCGCATAGAAGCAGTACTCCTTTACGCCGTCTTTTTCGCTGACAAAGGCAACGCAGGTGTGCTTCCGGGATTCCAGATACAAAATATCCTCCACCGGCAGATGGGCTGTGCCACCGCCGATCTGAACGGCATAAGTCCTGCGGCGCTGCTGCAGCTTCTGCAAGGCAAGCAGCAGGCAGTTCTCCAGTTTCTGGGGAACTTCTTTTTTCAGCAAATACCGAAGCGCCTGCACTTCATAACCCTCCGGGGCATATTCCACAAAATTGGTAACAAAAATCACCGAGGCATCCCGGTTACACCCCCGCAAGGCCCGGGCAATGTCAATGCCATTATAGCTTTCCCGGGGAAAATCAATGTCCAAAAAGGCAATATCACAGCACTGCAGCAGCTCCTGCGGCACCATTTCGCCGCCGGAAAAGCAGTGAATCTCATGGGTCTTTCCCATGCGGTTCATAATTTCGGTCAGGGCGGCAGTCTGCAACTGGGCGAATGCCCGATCATCATCGCACACAAGAATATGGATCATACATCTGCCTCCCTCCCTTTTTTTGGGCTCATTATACAAAATTTGAAAGGCACATGCAACCCAAACAGCATAAAAGCCCACTTTTTTGCCACAAAAAGCGACGGATGCCCAACGGCACACATACCGGAAAATTGCCTTATCTGCCTCCGAACTTAACTGCCGGGAAAGTTTTCTGTCCAACCGCTCGATTGCAAAATAGCAAAAGCTATGCTACCATAAAGCCAACAAGGGCCTTTGTAGTTTTACATTTGGAGGAATAAATATGAATCTCGGAAAAATGATTTTAGAGCTTCGCAAGACAAAAAATGTGACCCAGGAAGAATTGGCATCGGAGCTGGGCGTCACCGCAGCGGCTGTCAGCAAATGGGAGAACAACTACACCCTGCCGGATATCCTGATGCTCTGCGCCCTGGCGGATTATTTTAAGGTGACCACAGACGAATTATTGGGCAGAAATTCAAAGCCCTTCTGCGCCGCTGTTGCCACAGACTCCGACCCGTTGCTTGGTCAGCAGATCGCCGAGCTGGTCAAGCAATACGGTTTTCCCGTTAATCATATTATCTATGGCAGTTATGAGGATGCTCTGGAAATGATCAACAGTGACCCTTCTGTTACCCACTTGTTTGTCAGCTATGGGGACTCTCAGCGGGAATATGAAAGCAGTGCCACAGGTGCCTATATCGTCGGTTCCTGTTCGGACACCACAGAAAATATCCTCAATGGGTTTGAGCTTTACCTCAAAAATATGCCCCATTTCAACGCCCTTGCACAGAAAGAAGACAAGGAACCATAACAAATACCGCCCTGCTCAAGCAGGGCGGTTTCCTTGTTCCCCCTGTCATTGCGAGGAGCGAAGCGACG
>JAZOBI010000131.1:0-3592 GCA_045595885.1 Faecousia sp.
AGCGGCATTTTTACAAATGTTCCCGTAGAATGCAGTAAAATTAGCCCATCGAGGTCAAATTTTGCCGAAGGACCGTCGAGGACGCCGGTCCCTACAAATGCATCACCGCAGCGATAAACGAAAATTTGGAACGCAAAAGGCCGCTGCGGCAGCAGCGGCCAAATATGTATCAAAGTGTGGTTACGGCAGCGAGTTCGGTGGCGTGTTTCCAGACGGCCAGATATTTTCGCAGACAGCAGGGTTTTGCTGCTTTGAACTGGCAGTAGCGGCTGCCGCTGGAAATCAGCAGCGTCCGGCTCTGTACCAGAGCCATATCGTCGATGTCCGTCAGGGCGATTCGCTCCTCACCGCAGCACAGCAGGCCGTTTTCCAGAACCAAATCGCCCTTTGCCACCTGTTTCTGCTGATGATCGTCCAAAAGGTCCACCATGGTAATATGGCTGTCCCGGAGCCGAAGGGTTCCCGCTTCCAACTGCTTCTCCAGCAGGTTTTTCTGCCAGGTGTCCCATTGCCGCATATTTTCAAAGGGCTCTGCCGGGGAGAACGTGCCAAATTCGGTGTACTCCCAGGAAGCGCCGCAGCCGCAGGAAAGGAATTTGCCCCTGGAGGACAGGCTTCCCAACCGGTTGCACCGGGGACAGGCATACAGCACCGCCTGCAGATTCTCCGCCCGGCGGGGATGACGGTAGCGGACAGGGTTGGAGCTCTGGCTTTCCCAGGTGTTTTCCGTAATATCCCGCTGAATCAGGCCGGTGATGGAATCCTTGTCCATGGCCCGCAGTTCCTCGGGAGAGTAGATGCCCACAATGCGGCCGGTCATTTTGCCCCTGCGGATACCCTTGCCCCATCGGGGCGCGGTCAGGTAGCCGCCCTCCAGACGGAAGGTGATCAAGGTGGCGTTGCCCATCCGGGCCAGGCGGCCTGTGGCGGCGAAAATGTCCGCCGTAACACCGTCCCAGCTGCATTCGCCTTCGGCAAACAGGCAGACTGAGCGGCCATCCCGCAGAGCCCGGGTGCAGGCCATGGCGGTGTCCGCGCCGGAGGTGCCTTTCCGCCGGGCGATGGGGTCGAATACAAAGCGCAGCAGCCGGCTGATGAAGCCCAGCCGGAACAGATGCTCGCTGGCTACAAAGCGCATATTGTCCCTGGGAAAGGCCATGCCCACCAAAATGGGGTCGTAATTGGTCACATGGTTGGATACCACCAATGTGGGGCCGTCCAGGCGGTGTTTCTTGTAGGAATATTGAAAGATTGCCTTAAAAAATGGACTAAGCACGGCGGCCAGAAAGCGGTAAAGGCCCCGCCTGCCCTTTTGATTGCTGTTTTTCATAAGCAGGTTCCTTTGAAGCGGTGAAATAAAGCGGAGAAATTCGCTTCACCCATTATATGCAAAGTTTGTTACACTGTCAACATTTGACAACATTAAGTTTGTATTACAGTTGTATTAAGCTGCCTTTCCGACAGAGCGATAAACGAAAATTTGTCACCCGCCGCGCATGGTGATGCGGCGAAGCAGCTGGGTAAAAATCTGCCACCAGCTTAATCGCAGTACAGGCTCCTGGGCCACCATATTCACCTGACGCAGCACCTGCTGCCCTGCCCGGATGGTCAGGGTACCCACCTTTTGCCCCTGGCTCACCGGCGCGGTCAGCGAGGGCTCCAAGACCACCTCCGTGGTAACGGAATCCCGCTGGGCTTTGTCGATCAGCAGCGTCACATCCTGGGCAGGCACCGCCCGAACCCGGTCGCAGACCCCCAATTCCACAGGGATTTCGTAGCTTTCCGCCAATTCCGGCGTTACCAGGGCAAAGTTCGCGAAGCCATAGTCCAATAGCTGCTTGCAGGCGCCGAACCGATCCTGAGAGCTTTCCGCGCCCATGACCACGGCAATCAGCTCCAGCCCCTCCCGCTGCGCCGAGGCAGACAGGCAGTAGCCCGCTTTTTGGGTAAATCCGGTTTTCAGCCCGGTGCAGCCGGCGTAGAAGCGAACCATTTTGTTGGTATTGGCCAGACCGAAGGTGCCATCCCGGACGGTGTCCATCCAGATGGTGGTAAATTCTTTGATCTTCGGGTGATGGGTCAGAAGCTGCCGGCTCATCAGGGCAATATCGTAGGCGCTTGTCAGATGCTGCGCCGCGTTTGGATCGTCATCCAGACCGGTGCAGTTGACAAAATGGGTATCCGCCATGCCCAACTGGGCGGCTCGCTGGTTCATTTTGGCAACAAAGGCCTCCTCCGAGCCGGCGATATGCTCTGCCATGGCGCAGGCGGCATCGTTGGCGGAAGAAACGGCGATGGATTTGACCATATCCGTCACGGACATGGTCTCTCCCACTTTTAAGTAGATTTGGCTGGCGCCCTTGGCGGCGGCGGTTTCCGAAGCGGTGACCGAATCCGACCAGTCGATGCGGTGGTCGTCGATGGCCTCCATGATCAGCAGCATGGTCATCACCTTGGTCACCGAGGCCGGCGGAAGTTGTTCGTGGGCGTTTTTTTCGTAGAGGACGGTGCCGGTGGCGGCGTCCATCAATACCGCGCTTTTGCCGGCCACATCCAATTCCGTGGCCTGTGCCGGCAACGGCAGTACCGTCAGCAGCAGGCACAGTGCCAACAGGACGCATCCGATTTTTCCCATAGAGATCCCTCCCAAGAATTTGTGGTACAATCTATGCCGGTGTGGACAAATTATGCCGCAAAGACGGCCCTGCGTTTTCGCAAGGCCAAGGAAAGGGCAAATTTCGTTTATCGCTCCGGTCCCTACATGACATTTTCAAACTCCACGATAAACTGCAATTAATCATTTGTAACTTGTAATTATGAATTACTCCGTCACCCAGGGCAGATCCACTATGGTGGGCGTGTGACCCAGGGCGGGAATCAGTTTTTCCGTCAAGTCGGCGGTGCGCAGCCGCAAAGAGGAGGTGTTGATGCAGGGATGGCAGCCGATGGCCTCGGTTTTCAGCACATCCCCGTCCAGCAGCAGCTGCACCTGGTTTTCCCTGTCGTTCATCAGCCCCAAAATGCTCAGGGAGCCGGGGGTAATATCCAGAAACTGCTCCATATAGGCGCCGTCGGAAAAGCTGAGCCGGGCAGAGCCGATCTGTTTGGACAGATCCTTGGTTTTGAAAGGTTTGTCAGCCGGCATAAGAAGCAGGTAAAAGCAAGTGCATTGGCGGTTACACAGCATGAGATTTTTACATATGGGAGCGCCCAGGGCTTCGTCCAGCGCGGCGCAGATTTCCATGGTCATGGCCGGCTCGTGGTCAATGCGCTGGTAGGAAATGCCCAGATCGTCCAGCAGATCATAGCAGCGGATTTCTTTTTCCAGCCGGCCGGCGCAATCGGCAGGTCTTCCTTGTTCCAGGATCATAATATCGTACCCCGTTTCATTTTTTCTCCCATTATACCACGGAAGTCAAGAGAATGGGAATTGTCAGGTTTTCGTTTATCGCTGCGGTGATGCATTTGTAGGGACCGGCGTCCTCGACGGTCCTTCGGCAAAAATTGACCTCGATGGGCTAATTTTGCTGCATTCTATGGGAACATTTGTAAAAATGCCGCTTCGCGGTAGGACCGTCGAGGACACCGGTCC
>JAZOBI010000132.1:0-2455 GCA_045595885.1 Faecousia sp.
TACTCATAAAATAGGCTCACTTAGCCCTTCCCACATATAATTATATGGATTCCGTAGAAAAAGGCACTAGTACAAGTAATAGTATTTCGGACTTTTTCAAAAAGTTTGAATTTTTTACGCGCCAGTCAAAACCTCCGGCTAAGCCGGAGGCTTGATTAAGCCCTAGAAGGGCATTTTACAGACTATTGCCCCTAAAGGGGCCCCGAACGGTTTGCCGACCGCATTCCTTTCTCGGGCCGCCCCTTAAGGGGCTTTTTCTATGCCTACTTGTTCTCGCGACCCGTAAACGGGTCCACGAACTCCTTTAGGCCTATCTGGTCGGCTATTTGATCTGAGGTTAACTGGTTCCTGATGTATTCCTGTATTTGCTTTTTGTTCTTTCCCACCGTATCTACGAAGTACCCTCTGGCCCAAAAATGTCTGTTGCCATACTTGTACTTGAGATTTGCATGTCGGTCGAATATCATTAGGCTGCTCTTTCCTTTTAGATATCCCATTATTTGTGACACACTGTACTTCGGCGGAATACTGACGAGCATGTGGATATGATCTTTACATAATTCTGCTTCTATGATTTCGATACCCTTCTGCTGGCATAACTGCCGTAATATCTTTCCGATATCCACCTTGATCTGTCCATATATCTCCATTCGACGATATTTCGGCGCAAACACAATATGGTATTGACATCTCCACGATGTATGTTCTAAACTATTAATGTCTTTTTCTTTCACGATGAAGACCTCCTCATTATTGTAGTTGTGTGGTCGGCAAACCACTTCTACTATAATGGGGAGCTTTTTTCTTGTCTACTTTACTTCTCGCTAAAAGCTATTTTTATTCCCCCGGCATAGCCGGGGTTTGCCTTTGGTACTCCCAAAGCAAAAAAGAGCCTTAGGCCACCGCCCAAGGCTCTTCTTCCGTATGTAAGAAAGGATATCACATCAAATATTCCGGTGGAACAGCTTTTTTGCCACAATATCCACAGCCACTCCCAAAAATACAACCATCAGCACCGTGACCACGCCCAGTTTTCCTCCAAAGGTAAACCCGATCAATGTGACCAACATATCATAGAGGAATCGAACCAATGTAAAAGGCAGTTTGGGCAGCTTGTGTGCAATCATGATGGAAAGGGCATCAAAGGGCGAAGCGCCCATACCGGAAGCCATGTAAACAGCGGCCGAGAGAATAAATCCCGCCAGCGAAACCAGCATCACAGCCCACCGAATAATGGGATTTTCTACCAAGGGAGGGAAATTTGCCAATTCCAACAGCCACATGGTGGCATCCACGGTATAGCCAATCAGCACCATGTTAAACACAGTGCCCAATCCGATCTGATCCCGTCCCCACAGCAACACCGGAATAAACAGCAAAATATTGAACAGCAGCTGCCAGTTTCCCAGGCTCCAGCCGATGGTTTCGGAAATGGCAAAATTCATATAAGAATAGGGATCAGTACCAAAGTTGACAATCTTCAGAAACGCCAGCGTAATGCCCATGCAGATCACGGCCACGAAGGTAACCAGCGCCATTTTCCAATTCAGATGTTTGAAATAACGGATTACAGGATTCACAGTTTTCCCTCTTTTCATCTCATCAGCCGTCTGCAGGCCGAAGCGAGCGCACTCAAAGTATTGCAAGCCACCATGGGACACACCTGCGCAAAGCTCATCATGGTGCGGCTGTACTGCCAGCGACTTTGGGGAATGGGATTGAGCCACAACAGATTGCCGGCCTTGCGCTTGCTATCCAGCAGGGCTTGCATAGCCCGATCCTGATCCACGGTTTTGGTGTCCGACAGGATCAAAAACGTGGTGGCATCATTCAGCGCAGGCGGCATCAGGGCATTGAGTTTTTCCAGAGCGGAGCCCAAATCCGTTCCTTTTCCGTACAGGCCGCTGCGACGGACATAGTCCCGGAACAGGTCCATATTCTGCAGACTGAAGGCATCGGCCTCAAACATTTCCTCGGAAAAAAGAAAGACCCGGGAGCTTTCCGACACCTGATTCAAATTCTGAATGAACCGCAGGGCAAATTCCGAAAACTGCATCATGGAGCCGGATACATCGCACAGCACCACCAAATTCTTACGGCGGCTGCGCTTACGCTTGTATTTCAGGCGGTAAAAACTACCGCCGGTTTCCAGACCCTTTCGAATGGTGCGGCGAAAGTCCAGCTTGCCGCCATGGCTTCCCTTGTTGCGCTTGGCGCTCAGCTCACCGTTGATTTGACGGGTGATGCCGTAGATCAAATCAATGGCCCGGGGGATCTCCGTATCCTGAAAGCTGGAAATATCCCGAAACAACATACCCATTTCCGGGTCCGTACCGGCGGCGCCCAATGCCGCGTCCTCCATGCGTATCTGTTGCTCCAAAAGGGTTTTCGCAAAAACGGAATGGATGAAATTGGTATACAGATCCGGATTCCGGGCAGCATTTTCCTGGTATTT
>JAZOBI010000133.1:0-5473 GCA_045595885.1 Faecousia sp.
TGCTGCTCAGAAGTGGCAGACCGACCTGGAAGGTGCCTGGTCCGCAAAGGCTGCCAAGGACTACATGGACACCAACCTGGTTACCTACAATGAGGCCAACGGCAACATGATCGAGCTGGTTATCTGCAACAACGACGGCATGGCTGAAGGCGCTGTCGCTTCCCTGCAGCAGGCTGGCTACAACAAGGAAGGCGCTCACGTGGTTCCCGTCTTCGGCGTTGACGCTACCGACGCTGCCAAGGCCCTGATCAAGGAAGGCTCCATGATCGGCACCGTTAAGCAGGATGCCAACGGCATGGCCGTTGCGATCGCTCAGACCGTCAAAGCTATCTCCGAGGGTAAGACCCCCGTTGAGGCTCTGGCTTCCCTGACCGACGAGCGCTTCACCGTCGCTTCCGACTGCGCTTCCAAGCTGTACGTTGCTTACGCTCCCTACACCGGTGAGTAATCTTTTCAACATCTAAATTTTGGGCAGCTGTCGCTTACGGCGGCAGCTGCCCATTCCCTTAATGTTCCGGTAGAAAGCGTTGAGCGCCGCAAAACGGCGTTGACCGATTTCTATCGTCCCCTCCGAAGGGGGCGTGCGTAATTAGATTCTGTCAAGGAGGAATGCAATATGGAACATGAAGTTTTGCTGCAAATGACAGATATCAGCAAAACCTTCCCCGGCGTTAAAGCATTGGACAAGGTTTCCTTATCCGTCCACCGGGGCACAGTTCACGCCCTGATGGGCGAAAACGGCGCCGGTAAATCCACTTTGATGAAGTGCCTGTTCGGTATGTATGTCAAAGATGGCGGCCACATCTATCTGGAAGGCAAGGAGATCAACTTCAAAAACAGCCGTGAAGCACTGGATAATGGTGTCGCCATGGTGCATCAGGAGTTGAACCAGGCCCTTAAGCGCAGCGTTATGGATAATATCTGGCTGGGCCGCTATCCGACCATTGGTGGTATCGCCGTAAACGAAAAGAAGATGTACCGGGATACCATGGCTGTTTTTGAGGAGCTCGGCATCCATGTGGATCCTCATCGCATTATGAGCACCATGCCCGTTTCCCAGCGGCAGATGGTGGAAATCGCCAAGGCGGTTTCCTACAATTCCAAGGTGATCGTCTTTGATGAGCCTACATCCTCTCTGACGGAGGAAGAAGTGGAGCATCTGTTTAAGATCATCAATATGCTTCGGGATCGGGGCGTTGGCATCATCTATATCTCCCACAAAATGGCGGAGATCAAGCGGATTTCTGACTACATTACCGTCATGCGTGACGGTCAGTGGGTTGCCACCGAGCGTGCCGACGATCTGGAGATGACCGACATTATCCGCTTGATGGTGGGTCGTGAGCTGACCAATCAGTTCCCACCCAAGACCAATACCCCCGGTGAGACCTACCTGAAGGTGGAGAATATCACAGGTATGTACAACCAGTTGCGGAATGTTTCCTTTGAAGCCCGCAGAGGCGAAGTGCTGGGCTTGGCTGGCCTGGATTCTTCCGGTCGTACGGAAACCCTGGAAAGCATCTTCGGAATCCGCACCCGGAAGGAAGGCAAAATCTATCTCGATGGCAAGCCCTGCCAAAATCGCAGCGCCCAGGAGTCCATCAAGAATGGATTCGCGCTGCTGACGGAGGAGCGCCGTGCCACCGGTATTTTCGGCGTGCTAAGCATCAAGGATAACACCGTTATTTCCAGCTTGAAGCGTCATAAACGTATGGGCCTTTACCTAAGCGAAAAGTCCCAGCGTACAGATACCCAGTATTATATTGATGCCATGCGTACCAAAACGCCTTCTCAGGACACCAAAATCCGAGCCCTTTCCGGCGGCAATCAGCAGAAGGTTATTATCGGCCGTTGGCTGCTGACGGACCCGGAGGTGCTGCTGCTGGACGAACCCACCCGCGGTATCGATGTAGGTGCCAAGTATGAAATTTACCAGCTGATCCTTGATCTGGCAAACAAGGGCAAGACTGTTATTATGGTCTCCTCCGAAATGCCGGAGCTTTTGGGTGTGTGTGACCGGATCGTGGTTATGTCCGGTGGCCGTGTGGCCGGCGAAGTAGATGCCCGCAATACCACTCAGGAAGAAATCATGACCCTGGCCGCCAAATATGTCTAAGGAGGAAATGAATTATGGCAAACCCTGTTGCAAATCTGCAGCGTACCGCCGCTGAATATCGCCAGATGGATAAGAAGGACAAGCGTCGCTTCTGGACCGATGGTATTTTGAACAATGCTCTGTACATCCTTATGCTGGTGTTCTGTATCTACACCGCCATTGAAGAGCCTAATTTCCTGACTGCCAACGCTTTGGGCAATCTGATCGTCCAGGTAGCAGCCTACCTTCCCATGGCTTTGGGTATCGCCGGCTGTATCGTACTGACCGGTACTGACCTTTCCGCCGGCCGTGCTGTCGGCCTGTCTGCTGCCGTCACCGGCGCGTTCCTGCAGCGTGTGGACTTCGCGAACAAGATGCTGACCTTCCTGCCTGCGGTGACTCCTTTCTGGATGTTCGTCACCTTCCTGACTGTGGTAGCCATCGGCGCGATTATTGGCCTGATCAACGGTTTCTTCGTGGCCAAGTTCAGCCTGCACCCCTTCATTGTCACCCTGTCCACCCAGCTGATTACCTACGGTATTATCCTGTGGTTCTTTGAATTCAACAATGGCGCGCCCATCGTTGGCCTGGACGAAATCTATCGTAATTTCCTGGGTACTACCATGTTTAAAATGGGTAAGACTCCTATCCCGCTGTATGTCTTGTATGCCGTGATTCTGACGGCTTTGATGTGGTTCATTTGGAATAAGACTACCTTTGGCAAGAATATGTTTGCCGTGGGCTCCAATGCCGAGGCTGCCAAGGTTTCCGGTGTCAATGTGTTCCTGACTACTGTGCTGGTCCATACCCTGGCCGGTGCCATGTATGGCTACGCTGGCTTCGTCGAAGGCTTCCGTTCCGGCTCCATCGCAGCCGGTACCGGTGCTAACTACGAATGCGACGCTATTGCTGCCTGCGTTATCGGCGGTGTTTCCTTCGTTGGTGGTACCGGTAAGATCAGCGGCATCGTTATGGGCGTATTCGTACTTCGTATCATCTTCATCGCCTTGACTATGCTGGGCGTCAGCTCTTCCAGTCTGTACATCATCAAGGGCGCCATCATCCTCTGCGCCTGTGCTCTGGATATGCGTAAGTACCTGGTGAAGAAGTAATGGAAGAAAACCGCCCCGAAACCCCAGAAAAAGAGAGTAAGCCCCAGTTCAGAGGCATGTACCGTCATGTTAAAATATCGGTTAAGGCGTTGGATTGGATTATTGTGGCTTGCATCGCCGTAATTTTGGTGGTGTTTTTGCTGGAATTGCCTAATTTGGGCTTTACCGTAACCTATGATTCCAAAGGTGGCACCGATGTGCCGGCGCAGGACTATTCCTACGGTGAACTGCTAACACCGCCGGAACCGCCCACCCGGGAAGGCTACATCTTCACAGGTTGGTACACCGATTACGGTTGCTATGTCCCCTGGAATTTGGAGAGCGATACCATTGAAACGGATATTACCCTCTACGCCGGCTGGGAAAAAATAGAATAAAAAAACGCCCCTGATCACGCATCAGGGGCGTACGTTATGCATGATTCAGTTGTTGCATCTCCGCTTCCGTGAGAGCCAAATCAGCTCCCCGTAAATTGCTGACAAAATGCTCCACACGGGAGGAACTGAACAAGGGAATCACTCTGGGGAAGCCCTCGCAGCGATGTAAATTCACCATCCATGCTACTGCCAAAGCGCTGGCGCTGACCCCCTTTTCCCGGGCCATCGACCGCAGAACTTCCAACCGATGTCCTGCCACCAGCTCTGCCGGTAACCGCTCCGGTCGCTCGTAACCGCCCTTGGCAAGGCAGGAATAGGCTACCAGCGGTATATTTTTCTCTGCCAGATAACGCAGACGCTCCCGGGTCGCGTATTCATTGAAGGTGTACTGTGGCGCTGCGTCACCCCGGGCCTGCAGATAGGTAAACCACTGCTGCATAACCGTATAGGGTGTTTTTGCCACGGCGTTTGCCTCCGCAAATCGCCAGGTATCATAGTTGCTGCCGCCCAGATGCCTCACCTTGCCCTTTTCCACCAGGCGGTGGAATGTTTCCATGGTTTCTTCCAAAGGCGTTGTGGGGTCATCTGTGTGGGCATAGTAAAGGTCAATGTAGTCCGTCTGTAATTTCCGCAGACTTTCGTCGATCCAGTATTCGATCTGCTCTTTTCTCAGGCCTTGGCCCGTGCCATGGCGGTCAAAGCCCACCTTGGTGGCCAATATCACCTTGTCGCGGCAGCCGCGGCTGGCAAAATATTCGCCCAACAGGGTTTCGCTTTCGTCGCCGGTGCCCTGCCAGTGGGCGTAGTTATTGGAAGTGTCCACAAAATTGCCACCCATATCCAAATAGGCATCCAAGACCGCGAAGGCAGACTCCTTGGATGTGGTGGTGCCGAAGTCCATGGCGCCCAGCGCTACAGCGGAAACTTCCAATCCATTGGGTAGTGTCAATTTTTCCATATGGTAATTTATCCTTTCCCCATGTATTTCGTATTCATTATACAGGATTCCGCCGGGACTTTCAATGGATAAATACAATGATTGCAAAGTTTGGTTGCATATGATATAATGAAATCAGGAGATTTACTTCCCATAACGAGACAGGAGGCTACTACATGATCCGATATGAAATAGAAGGCGGTAATTTGCCTGTTGTAATTTGCTATCCCGAGGCCGGACAGACTCTCTGCACAGAAAGGGGCGCCATGAGCTGGATGAGCCCCAATATTCGAATGGATACCAACACCGGAGGTGGCTTCAAAAAGATTTTTGGCAGAATGTTGTCCGGAGAATCCATCTTTCTAAATGAGTATACGGCAGAAGGCGGCTCCGGCATGATTGCGTTTGCGTCCAGCTTTCCAGGCTCGATCATTCCTTACCAAGTAACAGAACATAGCGGAATTATTGTCCAGAAGGGCGGCTTCCTGGCTATGGAGAAGGGATTGGATCTTTCCGTGTACCTGCAGAAGAAGCTTAGCAGAGGATTTTTTGGCGGTGAAGGTTTCATTATGCAGAGAATTTCCGGAAACGGTATGGTGTTTATTGAAATCGACGGCTATTGCAAGGAGTACACCTTGGGCGTTGGAGAAAGCATTTTGATCGATACCGGCTATCTGGCAGCCATGACCGATACCTGCACCATGGACATCCAAACCGTTCAGGGCGCAAAGAATATTTTCCTTGGAGGAGAGGGATTGTTCCACACAAAGGTAACCGGTCCCGGCAAGGTGTACATTCAATCCATGCCCCTAAGTAATATGGCGCAGGCGCTTTCGCCCTATTTGGAACTAAACAATAAAGATAATGATGGCGGTGGCGGATTCACTATCCGGCTTGGAGATTGAATAACGAATCACGCAAAACTCCCCCGTTGCAATTCAATCCGGGGGGG
>JAZOBI010000134.1:0-15488 GCA_045595885.1 Faecousia sp.
CATTGACCAAAACGATGCCGTGGATGCCGCGGCTTCCGCGTTGGCGCTCCATGGCATCACCATGGGCGGCAGAACCCTCTACATGGACGAGGATAACGCCCTGACAGCCGTGCTGATGAATTCGGAAATGATGCAGGTGGCGCTGACTGACAGTTGTACTTCCGCAATCCAATATATGCAGATACAATCTTTGCCATTGCTGCCTTATGCAGATTGTAATTGTGGCTGGTATGGCTCGCAGAGCAACTATTCTGCGCGCATATATACTGGGGAAGAAATGGCGTATGCAAACTGGGATATTTCCCTTGCGAATGTAAATCCGTATGCGGGCAAGCGGAACAGCTATGACGATTCGCTGGAGTGGATGGCGGGCAGTGTTCATATTCGCCTGGTTTTTGAGAGAATGAAAGTGAATGAAAAGGAAACCGTGTATCAAGTGACTTGCGTTATGGGGGATCAGTTTGATTTTAATACCAGCACCAACGATGGCTTCAAGGATTTCATTTCCGGTGTCGGTACCATTCTGTTCCGGGAATTTGCCTGGGAAACCACAGCGACTTTCGAGCTGACAGTGCCATATTCCTGCTCCCATGCATCCGGCAAATATCACTGGACCTATGACCCGGAAACCCATACTTTGGCAACGGATACCAGGGATGGCTATCTGGAAAATGTGGCAACGACCCATGAAATGGTCAACAGGCTGGGTGAGCGGATTTTTTATCATCAACTGAAGGAAACGGTGCGACTCAGCCATGAAAAGCCCTGGGTGCTGGAGTATCAGGTGCGAAATCCGGGATCTTTCGCCTTTGCTCCGTTTGATCATAGCAATCATCAACAAAATTGGCTGCTCCATGGTGGACCCCATTATCTTTTCGTATATGCGTGGGAACCTGTTTGGTTGACCGATGAGCAGATGGAAGAATTGGGCGCAAAGATCCATGAGGCGCAACGCACTCACGAATACGGAACCAAGCTGCTTGAAAATTTTGCTTACAATATGCAGCAAACACATACCATCCGCTTGGAAAATGTGGTCAATGCAGATGGCTCCAACATGATATGGCTGACGGTGTATAACAATGATCTGCAGCAACAGATGCTGCACGTGCCTATGGATGACTATTACCTTACCGAATCCTGGGGAGAACACAGAGTGCTGCAAAGCAGGGAGTCGGACGGCGTCAGCGGTCGGGATTTTTTGATCAATTTCATCGGAAACAGTGGCTATCCCATGAAGGCGGATTATTTTGAATTGACCATTTGGGAAAACGGCATTAATGCAGAAAACAGTGACTGTTTTGAAGAAACCGTGGTGCCGCCCACCTGCACCGCAGAGGGCTACACCGCCCATACCTGTTCCCGCTGCGGCTACTGCTACAAAACGGGCATCGTGGCGGCTTTTGGCCACAGCTTCGGTCAATGGTACACCGTGACGGAGCCCACCTGCACCGAAATGGGAGCCGAGGGTCGGGACTGCGCTACCTGTTTTGCCCACGAAACCCGGGAAAATCCGGCTTTGGGTCATTCCTATGAGGCGGTTGTAACCCCACCCACCTGTACACAACCGGGCTACAGTACCCATACCTGCGTAGGTTGTGGTGACAGCTACATCGATGGCCATGTGGATGCCACCGGCCACAGCTACGGCCAGTGGTATGCCGCTGTGGAAGTCACCTGTACCATGGACGGTGAGCAGCGGCGTGATTGTGAAAATTGTGGTTACTTCGAAACGGCTATTCTGCCGAAAACGGGCCACAGCTATGGGCAGTGGTATGTGGTGACGGAGTCCACCTGCACCAGAGATGGCCTGCGGCGCCGTGACTGTGAGAATTGCGACCGTTACGAAACGGAAGGGCTGCCGAAAACGGGCCACAGCTATGGGCAGTGGTATGTGATTACCGAAGCCACCTGCCAAAAGGATGGCATACAGCGCCATGATTGTCAAAATTGCAGCCGATATGAAACAGCGCCCATTCCTGCCGCCGGGCACAGCTATATGAACGGAATCTGTGCGTATTGCGGCGAAGCCGACCCGGATGCCATTCCGGTGGGGGATGTCAATGGTGATGGAGTTGTCAACTATCTGGATGCTATGGTAATTGCCCAGTATTACGTCGGCTTGATTACGGATGAAGCCCTCAATGCAGCGGCTGCCGATGTCAACGGCGACGGCAGGGTGGACTAACTGGATGCCATGATGGTGGTCCGGTTCTATGTGGGCATGATCGATTCCTACGGATAAAACGCCGGCATGGGCAGGAAGTATTTCCTGCCCATGTGTTTTTTATATGAAAACCACCGGCACAGTGCGCCGGTGGTTCGGATATATGGGAATGTTTCCTATGTGTTGTGGCGGCTTGAAATCATCCTTTTTCACTCTCCGGAAAGTCAAGCGCATCCACATAGCGGTTCCGGAATTGAGGCAGACTGGCCAATTCCAAAAACTCTGTTTCTCCGGAGAGCTGTTTGCTGTATTCGAATTCCCCACGGCTTATGGCGCAGAGCCTGGCACCTTCGCCGGCGGCATTGCCGATGGGCACAATCCGGTCCTGAAGCACAGGCGGAATCATACCAATACGGCAGGCGGAGAGGGGGTTCATGTAATTTCCAAAAGCGCCTGCCAGGTACACTTTTTGGATATCTGCCACAGAAACACCCATTTGTTCCGCCAGCAGTTCAATGCCCGCGCGGATGGCCGCCTTTGCCAGCTGCACCTGACGGACATCCTTCTGGGTCAATACCACATTGTCGCAAAGTCGATATTGTTTTTCCTTCATTCTGCCGGATTTGTCAAGGATCCCTGTATCCAGCAATACGGCTACCAGATCTACCAGACCGGAGCCACAGATCCCTCTCGGGGCGCAATCGCCTATTACATGATAAGTGATTTCCCCGTTTTCGCATTTCACATGATCCACTGCGCCTTGGCTGCCCCGCATACCGCAGGAAATGTTGGCTCCCTCGAAGGCGGGGCCGGCGGCGGTGGAACAGGCGATGCGGCGATGGCTGTTTCCCAGCACCATTTCCCCGTTGGTGCCGATGTCCATGAGCAGGGTGGGCTCTTTTTGCTTATCGAACCGGGTAGCAACCATGCAGCCTACGGTGTCGCCGCCCACAAAGCCTGCAATATTGGGCAGAATCCGGGCGATGCCCAGCTCCTGTGCTTCGGACACTTTGGGCATATAGGGTGGGGTCACCAGAGGCTTGGGATCAATGCCCAGCAGCAAATGGTGCATAGCGGTGTTGCCAACAAGGGCGGCTCTGCCGATGGCCGAGGGGAGAATCCCGGCCTGGACGCAAACTTCCCCGGTCAGCACCTCCATGGTGCTGCGGATGCAGCCGCTGAGGGCTGCGCTCCCTTCTTTCAGGGCGTGCTGAATTCGGGAAATCACATCGGCGCCGAACTGACTTTGGGGATTCACGGCGCTGCTTTGAGCAAGAAGGGAGCCGGTATGACCATCAATCAAATAAGCAACCACGGTTGTGGTTCCGATATCAAAGGCAAGGCAGTAATCATCGCTGCCATCCGGCGCGGTTTGGGTATGCAGGCCGGTTGCCAGAATAGCCGTTTTTTCCTCCGGCCGGGTGGTTACGGTCAGATCCCGATCTACAAGGGCTTGACAGGCCAGAATTTTCTGACCATCCAGCCACACCCGGCATTTTCCGCAGGTGCCCTTGCCGCCGCAAGGGGCGTCCGGCTGAAGACCGGCTAAAATCTGCGAACGCAGAATCGTGGTGTTTTTTTTCACCTTCACGGAAATTCCCTCCGGAAGGAACAAAACGGTATGGTCCATATGTCCACCCCCTGTACAAATAAAGGCCAATATTATCTTCATCCCTTTTATTATAGGCCCTTCCGTCGGATTATGCAACCGATTCCATGGTAGTTTTTCTGTTGGAGAACTTTACATTTTCTTCGTTTTGCAATAAAATGAGATACAAACGCGGTGTGAGGCCTCTTTTCTTTCGTGATAAGGGCTTCGACAGGTATGAAAACCGGCGGCTCGGAACAGATTTTCCGAGATTACAATCCTGGCGGAATGGACGGGATTCCTTCCGTGAAATATGAGGTGTTGATATGGACGCATGGATCAAAAAAGCGCTGGAAATGGGCTTCTCCCAGGCAGTGGAATTACAGATAGCCTCATTATTGCCACGGCAGGATGTAAGGGATATGTGTGCCGGTGACAAATGCGGTGCCTACGGCAAAAACTGGACCTGTCCGCCCTATTGCGGCAGCCTGCTGCAGTGCGAGGAATCCATACAAAGCTATCGCCGCGGAATTGTGCTGCAGACTGTGGGCAAGCTGGAAAAAACAATTGACACAAGGGGATATGAGCGCGTGGAGCGGCAGCATTTGGATCAGTTCCATCGGTTTGCCTATGAAATTCGGCAGGTATATCCCAATGCGCTGTGTCTTGGTTCCGGAGGCTGCCGGATTTGTAAAGCCTGCGCATGGCCGGAGCCCTGCCGCTTCCCGGAAAAAGCCTGTTCTTCTATGGAAGGCTACGGCCTTTTTGTTACGCAAGTATGCCGGGATCACGGTCTGGCCTACCACCATGGAGAGAAAACCATTACCTACACTGCCTGCGTTTTATTCTGAATGCGGGTCCTTCTTCCTTGACAAGCGACGGAAAGCGATTTATACTATCTATGATGAACGTGTTCACAAAGGGGATTTTATGCCGAAAATAATTGAAAATCTGCGTCAGCGTTTGGTAGACGAGGCCCGGCATCAGGTGGAAGCATGGGGATACGGGACATTGACGATCCGTTCGGTGGCATCCGCGTGCGGTGTGGGTGTGGGTACGGTCTATAATTATTTTGCTTCTAAAGATG
Organism: Faecousia sp.; assembly: GCA_045595885.1. Lineage (GTDB taxonomy): Bacteria > Bacillota > Clostridia > Oscillospirales > Oscillospiraceae > Faecousia. The sequence goes on from JAZOBI010000134.1 coordinate 4,843, forward strand.
CGCTGGTGGCGGCTTTTATGCTGGAGGATTGGCAAAAAAGTATTGCCACCATCATGGCCGTATCCGGCAAAAGCCAAACGCCCGGAGCCGTGCTGCAGTGCATACACCGGCAACTGCTGGATTTTGCGGAGCTGCATCAGGCGGTTTTCTCGGACAAGGCTGCTGTGGCAGGCTTCTCCGGATCGCCCAGCCCCTACCATAGTCAGCTGCGCCGACAGCTGGCAAAGCCGCTGGAAAAATTTTGCCCGGATGATTTTACTGCCGAATTCATTGCGGAAAGCCTGCTGACATGGACCATGGCGGGCCGCAGCATGGAGGAGATTCAACCCCTGCTTGAAAAATTACTGTAAGGAGCGATGTACTATGTCCAGTTTTGAAAATCTGCGAATTGTCGACAATTTCTACCAGACCTCCCTGTTTTTCCCCATGCCTACTGTGGTCATCAGCACCTTGTGCGAGGATGGCTCCACCACCTTGGGTCCCTACAGCCTGGTACAGCCTTACTATGTGGCCGGCAAGGATTACTACGCCATGCTGCTTTCCTGCCGCAACAGCTCCAATACAGCGCAGAACATTCTGCGCAACGGCAAATGCGCCATTAACTTCGTGGATGATAAGCCCAGGACCTTCAAAGAGTGTGTCAAACTCAGTTGGCCCGGTGACAAGCCGGAGGACAAAATGCCCAACTGTCAATTCAAGTTGGAAAAGGGTCAGGCGGAAGGGGACAGACCCCTGGTGCTGACCGATGCTATCCAGGTCATTGAGTGTATCTGGGTTCGGGAGCTGGACAATGCCCAAAACGACGCGCCCGGCTGCCTCAGCGGCTATGAACCGCCTTACCATGATTTCAACGGTATCACTTCCAAATTCGGTGCCCACTTCATTTTGAAGGTGGACAAGATTTTGATGAAGAAAAAGTATAGCGATGCCATCATCAACGGTGTTCGGGCGCAGGATTTCCCCAATTTGCCTGTGGACTATGGTTACCGCGATTCCAAGAACTTCTGGTTCCACCGCAAGAAGCGTATGCGCGCGGAACTGCTGCCCATTCGCAAGCAGAGTCTGGAATCTGTTCGCTACGCTGCTGACCGGGCTGATGACAAGGTGAAATTCACCGACGATGCCCTGGAAACCATCCTCAATGTGCCCCGTGTGTTCCTGCCGCTGGTGCTGAAGGGCTGTGTGGAATGGGCAAGAGAGAATAACTGTGAATTGATCACCGCCGCCGAGATGAAGATCATCAACGACAAGCGTGCCAAAGAGAAAAACAAGAAATAAAAAAGCTGCCCCTGTTCCTTGAGAACAGGGGCGAAATTTATATTCAGTTTTCCGCCCATGCCTTGCAGGTGGATACGGTTTTTTGGGGGCTGTGAGCCCATTCGTCAGCGCCGATGTTGCGGCAGGCTTCCTCGGACACCGGGGCTCCGCCAATGATGACTTTGCAGGTAAGACCGGCTGCTTTGATAGCGTCCACAGTTGCCTTCATGGAGTCCAGCGCCAGAGTCAGCACGCCGGAAAGAGCCACGATTTTGATATTTTCCGCCTTGGCGGTTTCCACAATCTTTTCCGCGGGGCAATCAATGCCCAGATCCAGCACGTCAAAGCCGCTTGCCTCCAGCATGGAGCGGACAATGTTCTTGCCGATGTCATGGAGGTCGTCCTTGACGGTGCAAAGGATCATGCGGGTCTTGGAGCCGGTGGTGTCGCAACCTGCCAAATAGGGTTTCAGAACTTCCACGGCATCGGTCATCAGTTCACCGGCATAGATCAGATCGCCAACGAAATATTCGCCCTCTTCAAAGAGCTTTCCCACAGTGTCCATACCCTTTTGGCAGGCTTCCATGGCGGCGTTGGCAGATTCCATGCTGTCCACGGTTTCCAGAATTTCTTTTACGGTGTCTTCATCCAGTTCGCCCATGGCGACAGCCAGCTTCTCAAAATCCATCATATGTAATCTCCTTTATTTCTTTTGACCAAACAGGCCTTTGCGATAGGCGCGGTTGTATTTTCTGCCGCCCTTGTCCTGCATACGCAGCGCTTCGCAGGCGTAAATGGTACCCATCATATCCTGGCTGCAGGGATCCAGAATGGCGGAATCCAAACCGGCAGCCATGGCGTATGCCAGACAGTTCATGTTCACAAACCGGCGAGCAGGCATTTCAAAGCTGATATTGGAAATGGCGCCGGTAACCTTGACCTCCGGGGCATAGGCGTGGATGTTTTCGATGCAGTAAGCAAAATCCTGCATGGCGCTGGGGGTGGTGGCCAGGGCCATCACGCAGGGGTCAATGTGAAGCTGAGAAAGGGAAACGCCGTATTTATCCGCCTTGTCAATGATCCGCTTCGCGATTTCCACCTTTCTGGCCGGCTCTGCCGGGATCCCATCCCGGTCGCAGGTCAAGCCAATCACTTCCCAGGGGGTGCCGGCAATCAAAGGGAATATGATTTCGCATTTGTCTCCTTCTTCGTTAACGGAATTGACCATACCGGGGCGTTTCAAATGACCTTCTTCCAAAATTCTTGCCAGCAGGTTGGCGTTGGGCGAATCGATGCAAAGGGGCGCATCGGCAGCGCCCTGCATCAGATTGATCAGCCAAACCATGGTTTCGTACTCTATTTCTGTGGAAGTGGAGGGAGCGCAGTCCAGAAAATGGGCGCCGGCAGCTGCCTGAGCCAGGGTTCGCTGGATAATCAGCGCTTCGTTCTTTTCCGCGATGGCCTGCTTGACAGAGGGGATCGCGCCGTTGATTTTTTCACCGATGATAATCATGGCCGCACCTCTTAACCGTCGGTAAGAATGGTCAGCAGCAGACGCATCATCTTTTTGCGCATGGGGCCAAAATACCAGGGAACCAGCGTTTTCATCAGCTTCCGGTAGCCTTCGGGATAGGATTTATATATATTCTTTTCCATATTCCGTACCTCACAATTTGTAGCTGCTTACGAAATCGCAGACAGCTTTGTAGTTTTCCCGGTTGGCGTCATTGCGGTAGGAAAGCATTTTGCCTTCGCTGAGGATAAAGCCGCCGTCCTTGCCCAGTTCATCACACAGCCGCTTGGCGTAGGCCACACATTCTTCCGGCGTTCCGTTGGCAAGCAGTTCCGTGGTCAAACCGCCCATAATGCACACATTGGGCAGCGCTTCTCTGAAAGCGAAGGGGTCATCCTGCTCAATGTGGAAGGTCAGCACGCCCTTGGGATAGTCTTTGAAATACTCAGCAAAGCGAAGAATGGACCCTTCCGTAAAGACACGGATATTCATGCCCTTTTCGGCGTAAGCATCCAGCAATTCCTTCAGGTGGGGCCAATAGAACCGCTCGAACTGCTTTTTGTTCATCACATTGTGAGCAAGCATAAGAATGGAGGAGTCGAAGCAGTATTTATAGTTGGGTCCCTTGCCGTTTTTGATCTTTTCAATGGCAGGCTTGATCCGCTCCTCGTCCCAACGATTGATAAACGCTTCGATTTCATCGGGGTTGCGGCGCATGGCGACGGATAATTGCTGAATGCCCAAAAGATTGCTGAATAGTTCCTCGATGCCCAGAACGATGGCGCCGCTCATGGGATTATTGGGCGACAGGCTGGGAAGACCGTACTGCTTGCCGGTAATACCAGCCATATGCAGGATGTAGCTGGTGTAGCGCATATACTCTTTCCATGTCTTTTTCCAAACAGACAGACCCTTTTCGTCCCAGCTGGCGCCGTATTTTTTCGGCAGAATCACTTCCCAGGCATATTTTGCCGGGTCATCCAAATATTGCTGCAGGGTATCCACCGTACAATGGGCATGGTCGTGAATGCCTACCACATTTTCATCGTAGTAATAATATCCGCCTTCCCCAAAAGCCTCCGTAACGGTGAACTGGTTTCGGATGCCAACATCCATCAGGCCGTCCACCGGATAGCGCTCCAGGAACTTGACTACTGTTTCTTCCAAAACGTCAAAGTTGGTCATGGCCTGATCCAGCGTATAGCTGGCATCAAAAACCTTCCAGGTGACCACATTGGCAAAATGAGGAATCCGCTCCGGCTTTTTGAAGTTTGCGGCATCCCGGAAGAGCCGCACTCTGGCCTGCTTTAATTCCTTGCTGTTCATAAGCATCTCTCCTTTGTGAACGTGTTCAGTATCAGTATACCAGTTTTCGCAGAAAGTGTCAATTCTTCCCAGAAACTTTGTAAGTTTGCACTTTTCGTTCCGGAGAAACTTATGCGATTTGTCTATGGAAAGGTGGCAAACTTTGTGATATACTGAATAAAAAGGATTTGAGGTGTTTTTATGGAAGGGTTTACTGTGGCATTGGCGTTGGTGGACGCGATTCCGGTGCTTAGCTTCGGCGTCGCGATGATGATCATCGCCGGCCGTTTTCAATCTCCGCTGTTTATGGTGGGCGCGGCGCTCAGCGTTTTGGCAGGCTGCTGTAAAGTGGCCTGGAAAATGGTGCTGGGCATCGCAAAAAAGGATTTGCGCTGGCTCAATAAGCCTTTTGTGCCCATGCAGGCCACAGGCTTTTTGCTGATGCTGATCTCTTTTGGGATCGGTTTTGGCAAGATCAACTGGGCAGGCGTAGGCGCTGCGATCATCGGATTGCCCAGCCTTCTGTTTTTTATTGCGTGGATCGGATTGATGGGTTTTATGGGCTGGTACAGAAAGCATAAATTCTCCAATGAGGATGCCCATGCGAACTGGACGGCCCAGATCATCAATGCCATTGGCCAGACCTGCCTGTTGCTGGGAATCCTGTTTGCCGGCTAGAAAAACGCTTCGGTATGATCAAAACCTCCGGCTGGGCGCCGGAGGTTTTTTGACATCAGGTGGCGGGATGCCTGCCGATGTGGAGGCCTTGACCGTGATTTTTGGCTTTGCCAATGTACGCCATGGCAAGCGTTGGACAGCGGCATGAAAAAGAGACGTATGTTTCTTGAATTGGCTGTGTTGGTGTGGTATAATTGGCGTAATCATATAGGGAAGAAGGATGATTATGAAAAGAACAATGTCTTTGGTTCTGACACTGGTGATGTTGGTCGGGTTGATGCCGATGCAGGCAATTGCGACGGAGGGAGAGCACACCCACACCTACACCCCCACCGTCACCGCACCCACCTGCACCGGGCAGGGCTACACCACCTATACCTGCGATTGCGGCGATAATTACACGGATGAGTATGTGGAGGCGACAGGACACACCTACGAAAACGGCATCTGTGTCGCTTGCGGAGAAGCGCAGCCCATGGAGAGTGTCACAAGCACAGACGCGTTGGCGCTGGCCATCCGGCAGGCCATGGTACGGCGGCAGAGCCAGGTGGAACTGCGGCTGAACGGCACTGCGCTGACCTCCTCGGAAGTATCCGATCTGATCGCGCGGGCAAGAGCCCACACCGGCGTGCCCTATGAGGGTGACTACATCCGGGCCAATATGCTGGGCTATTCCTGGACGGTCACGACCGGCTCGGATGGGGAGGGCGTATTCAGCATCGTTGCCATTACATTCCGCTATATCAGCGACGGGGATATGGAAGCGGAAGTGGATGCGGCGGTGGAAGAACTGCTGAACGAACTGAATCTTTGGGATGCTACCAACTATGAGCAGGTCAAGGGTATCTACGATTGGATCACAGAGAATGTGGAGTACGACTATGATTGGGACGATCTGGAGGAGGATCCCACCTACTATAAGCACTCCACCCATGCGGCGCTGATCGAGAGAAAAGCGGTTTGCCAGGGTGTCGCCAGCCTGTATTACCGGCTGATGCTGGAGCTTGGGGTGGATTGCCGCTACATTTCCGGCATTTCCACGGATATTACGGGCTCTGAAAACCACGCCTGGAATATCGTGTATCTGGACGGCAAGTATTATAACTGCGACCCGACCTGGGATCTGGGACTGACGGGCTATTACCGCCATTTCCTCTGCACAAATGCCAATTTCTCCGGCCACACCCGGGATTCGGAATTCGACACCACGGAATTTAATGCCCAGTATCCTATGGCGGTGACGCCCTATGTGCTGAATGTGACCGCCTCCGGACAGGTCAACGGCAATATCGCCTGGGTGTTGGATGGTGACACCGGCACTTTGACCGTTGCCGGCATCGGCGCCATTCCGTCCTATCGCTATTCCCATGCGCCCTGGTATGATTATCGGGAGAGCGTGAAGAAAATCGTGGTATCTGAGGGCATCACCGAAGTAGGCGAGCGGGCATTTTATTGGAGCATAAACTGCACAGAGGTCATTTTGCCGGATAGCCTGGTGGCCATTCGGGAGTACGGCTTCAACAATCTGCGCAACTTGAAAACCATTACCCTGCCGCCCAACCTGAAGACCATCGAGTTCTGCGCGTTCTCGGAATGTGTGGCGCTGACTTCCATTACACTGCCCGACAGCGTGACCACGGTGGAGTCCAATGCTTTCTCCAACTGTTATGAGCTGACCTCGGCGGTGCTGTCTGCCGGTATGACAACCATTCCCAGCAGTATGTTTGGCGGCGACTCCAAGCTGAAGTCGGTGGTGCTGCCGGAGGGCATTACCTACATTGACGATACAGCATTCATCAATTGCGGCTTCACTACATTTACCCTGCCTGCATCTGTTACAGGCTTGGGTTTGTCGGTTTTTTCCGGCTGCACATCCCTGACCAAATTCATTGTGGAAGAGGGGAGTGCTACCTATAAAGCGGTGGACGGTGTGCTGTTCTCGGCGGATGGAACCCACCTCATTTGCTATCCTGCCGCCAAGACCGGCAACTACACCGTTCCGGAGGGTACGCTGTATATTGATCGTGGCGCGTTCCGAAGCCAGAAATATATGTACTATGTGTACTTCCCCTCCACACTGATCAAAATCGACGGCTACGCCTTCTCTTATTGCAAAAATCTGGCCAGCGTAACTTTCAATTCCAATATTACCACCATTGGCGATGATGCATTCCGCAGCTGCACCAACCTAAAATCGGTAACCTTTGAAAACCCCAATGTGACCCTGAAGGGCTACATCTTTGCCAATTGCACAGCTCTGACAACCATCACTCTGCCTTCCAATCTGAAGGAAATTCCCGATGGCCTGTTTGATGGATGCACCAATCTGCAGAGTATCACCATTCCGACTACCGTCACCAAAATCGGCTCCACCGCGTTTTGCGATTGTGACAGCCTGACAACGGTTACGATTCCCGGTAATGTGAAATCTATCGGACAGCAGGCTTTTGATTTCTGCAATAAGCTGGAAACGATTATTTTTGAGGAAGGCGTTACCACTTTGGGCTGGATTTGTATCCGCAACGCGCCAAAGCTGAAGAAAGTGGTGATTCCCAGCTCCGTGACGAAAATTGAGCAGCCCAGCAATACCACCTCGTATATCTTTGACGATTGTCCCAATGTGGTGGTTTATGTCACTTGTGGCAGTTATGGTCATTCCTACGCGGTGAACAAGGGGCTGTCCTATCAGGCGTCCCACACAGTTTCACCCATCACGGTGCCGCCTACCTGCACGGAGCAGGGCTACACCCATTATTCCTGCCCCTGCGGCCAGTATGACTATCGTAACAGTTACACCAGTGCGCTGGGTCATGATTACGAAGCGATCACCATACCGCCGACTTGCTACGACGAGGGTTACACCTGCTACTGCTGTACCCGCTGTGGGGAGTGGTTTTATGACGATTATGTGCCTGCGGCGCACAGCTATGGCCCGTGGTATGTGATAGTCGAGGCGACCTGTACTGAGGATGGCCTGCGGCAGCACGATTGTGCTTATTGCGGTTATTCTGAAGCGGAGGCTGTTCCCGCAACCGGACATAATTACACTTCCGTAGTCACCGCACCTACCTGTACCGAGCAGGGCTTCACAACCTACACCTGCGTGAGTTGCGGCGACAGCTATGTGGACACCTATGTGGATGCCACCGGTCATAGCTTCGGTACTTGGTATGTAGTCATCGAAGCGACCTGCACAGAAGATGGTCAAAAGCGCCATGATTGCGTGAATTGCGACCATTACGAAACGGCGGTTATTTCTGCAACCGGTCACAACTATACCTCCGCGGTGACTGCACCTACCTGTACCGAGCAGGGCTTCACAACCTACACCTGCGTGAGTTGCGGCGACAGCTATGTGGACACCTATGTGGATGCACTTGGTCATGACCATGTGATGACCGACAGCAAGGACGCAACTTGCACGGAAAATGGCTGCGTGACTTACGTCTGCCACTGCGGTGACAGTTACACTGAGGCTATCCCAGCTACCGGCCACAGCTATGTGGACGGCGAGTGCGAATACTGCGGCGAGGCAGACCCCGATGCGATACTGGTGGGCGATGCCAACGGAGATGACGCCATCAACCATCTGGATGCCATGCTGATCGCCCGGTATTACGTCGGCCTGATTGGCGATGATGATCTGAACCTGACCGCCGCCGATGTCAACGGAGACGGCAGAGTGGACTATCTGGATGCCATGATGGTAGCCCAGTTCTATGTGGGCATGATCGACTCCTTCCCGGCAGATACCTAATTCCATAAGACCGGGGCAGGAAATTTTTCCTGTCCCGGTTTAGTTACAGATTGAAATATTCTTGACAGACTCCAAGAGAAATGATAAAATAAAAGTGTATGTACAAATTTACACTTTGGAGGTTTTTTATGATTAAGAGAATTCACAAGTGGGCCGCATTGGCCCTTGTCCTGTGCATGATTTTGGTCTGGCTGCCTGCCACGCCTGCACACGCGGTGGAAGCGCTCAGCGGCACCTGCGGCGACAATTTGACATGGAGCCTGTCCAGCAGCGGTATCCTTACCATTTCCGGCACCGGCAAAATGGATAATTATTTCGGAAACGCGCCCTGGCATAATGTTCGCGCTTCCATCGTCGCTGTAGTGATCAAAGATGGCGTTACCAGCATTGGCGATGACGCATTCTATGATTGCGCCAGCCTTTCCAGCATCACCATCCCTGCCAGCGTCACCAGCATTGGCAACCTGGCCTTTGCTTACTGCGGCAGCCTGAAAAGCGTCACCATCCCCGATGGTGTCACCGGCATTGGTTTGTCTGTGTTTGCTTACTGCAGCAGTCTGAAAAGTATCACCATTCCGGCCAGCGTTACATACATTGGTATGGGCGCCTTTGCCCGCTGCAGCGGCCTGACCAGCATCGTTTTTGAAGGTGATGCCCCCACTATTCACAGCATGGCCTTCACAAAAGTTACGGCTACTGTTTATTACCCCGCAGGTAACAATACCTGGACCGCCGATGTAATGAAGAATTACGACGGCACCCTGACCTGGACCACCGGCCAGCGGGGCGACACCAATATGGATGGCATCATCAACTATCTGGATGCCATGCTGATTGCCCAGTTTTATGTAGGTGACATCGAGGAAGATGCTTTGAATGTGGCCGCCGCGGATGTCAATGGCGACGGAAAAGTAGACTACCTGGATGCTATGCTGATTGCCCAGTTTTATGTAGGAGACATTGATTCGCTGAATTAATAACAAACAGAAGGAGAGGTTCTTTATGAAGAAAGTCATTAGCCTTCTCATTATTGCGACTCTGTTGATTTCTCTGATGCCGGTCACCGCTGTGGCAGGCGCGGAAATCCCGACTTTGTCTGTTGACTCGACTACCGCCAAGGTGGGCGATACGGTAACATTGGATGTTACCATGGAGAATGCTTCGTTTGCAGGTTTTACACTGCAGATTCTCTACGATGCGGAAGCCTTGGAGCTGACCCAAATCACCAAAGGAAAAGCTGCTAATGATTTCATGGCTTTTATGGGCAATGTGGACACCGCCAAGGTTACTGCCTTCGGCATCTCTGACGTGGATGTTGACGGTGTTCTCTTCTCTGTTACCTTCAGCGTTCTGGCTGCCGGTGAGCATGAAATCAGTTTGGCGATCGACAGCTTCAATAAGGCCGATCAGTCTGTGGTTGAAGTGACTGCTGTTGCCGGTATGATTACTGTTCCCGGCGATGTGACGCCTGAGCCCGAACCTACCGAAACGGAACCCGAGCCCACCGAAACGGAACCCGAACCCACCGAAACCGAGCCCGAACCCACTGAACCGGAAGAAGCGGCTGTTTTGACGGTTGGCTCTGCCAGCGCGGAAGTTGGCGACAGCGTAACATTGGAGGTTACCATTTCCGCTTCCAGCTTTGCGGCTTTTGGTCTGGATATCCTCTATGACGCGGAAGCGCTTGAACTGACAAAGATCACCAAGGGCGCAGCTGCTAAGAGTTTTATGTCCTTTACAGGCAACGCTTCCGCTGCCAAAGTTGTCGCCTTTGATGCTGACGATTTGGATGTTGAAGGCGTTCTCTTCACCATGACATTTACCGTTCTGGCTGCCGGTGAGCACGAAGTCAGCCTGGCGATCGACAGCTTCAACAAGGCAGACCAAACCGAGATGGAAGTTGCAGCCGTTGCCGGCGTGATCACCGCCACCGGCGAAGCAGAACCCGATTCGAATCCCGAGCCGGAACCCGAGCCGGAACCTGAACCGGAGCCCGAGCCCGAGCCTGAGCCTGAGCCTGAGGAAACTCCTGTTGTAACGGTTGGCTCTGCCAGCGCGGAAGTTGGCGACAGCGTAACATTGGAGGTTACCATGTCTGCGTCCTCCTTTATGGCTTTCGGTCTGCAGATTCTCTAT
>JAZOBI010000135.1:0-4433 GCA_045595885.1 Faecousia sp.
GGCTTGCTCCCGCCGCTACAACCCAGTTTGATTGTGCTTGTAGGAGCGATTCGCGAATGCCCCCTACATCCTCTTTCGTTCCCTTTTCCTAATTATTTAAGTTGTAAATTCGCATCGTTTTCGATGTACATATAGTAAGGAGAACAACTATGAACCGTAAGTATCGCAAGACAGTTATCGCCGGTAACTGGAAAATGAACAAAACCCCCTCCGAAACCAAGGAGTTTATGACCGCTTTTAAGGGCATTCTGCCCAAGGGCCGCTGGTGCGATATCGCCCTGTGTGTACCCGCCATCTGCATCCCCACCGCTGTCCGCGCTTTGCGGGATACCCGCGTTGGCATTGGCGCTGAAAACTGCAACGCCAACCCCTCCGGCGCCTACACCGGCGAGATCGCCTGCAATATGCTCACCGATGCCGGCTGCAAGTATGTGATCATCGGTCACAGCGAGCGCCGTGCCATGGGCGAAACCGACGCCGATGTCAATGCCAAGGTTCTGGCCGCTCTGAACGCTGGTCTGATCCCCATTATGTGCTGCGGCGAAAGCCTGGAGCAGCGGGAAGCCGGCATCACCAGCGAATGGATCGCCATGCAGATCAAGCTGGGTCTGGCCGGCGTATCCGAGGATAAGATCCGCAAGGTCATCATCGCTTATGAGCCCATCTGGGCCATTGGTACCGGCCGCACCGCCACTCCCGAGCAGGCAGAGGAAGTCTGTGAGCATATCCGCGCTGTGGTCCGCAAGCTGTATTCTTCCAAGCACGCCCGCGCCATCTCCATCCTGTACGGCGGCAGCATGAATGAGAAGAACGCCTACGAGCTGCTGACTCAGCCCGACATCGACGGCGGCCTCATCGGCGGCGCATCTCTGGTGCCCGAAAAGTTTGTGCAGATCATCGAAGCTGCCAACCAGCCCACCGAATAACGAAAGACTGATGGGCAGCCAACCGGCTGCCCATGCTCTTTTAGAAAGATAAATTGTTGTTTACACATACACCCTATGGCGATATTGTAGGGCGGGGGCTTGCTCCCGCCCTACGGCACCATCGTAGTGTAAACAACCATTCACCTCACCATCGAATTCAGGAGGTCTTCCTATGGAAACCTTATTTTTATCTGCCAGCCACCCAAAAACGGCGGAAATCGCGGCAGAAATCATAAAAAACGGCCAGCTGGTGGCCATTCCTACGGAAACGGTATACGGTCTGGGCGCCAACGGCCTCAGCGAAGATGCTGTGCTGAAGATTTTTGAGGCCAAAGGCCGTCCCCAGGATAATCCGCTGATTTTGCACCTGCACGGCGCCCAGCAGATCGCCGATTTCTGCCGGGATATTCCCGACGCGGCCTACGCGCTGGCGGAAAAATTCTGGCCCGGTCCTCTGACCATGGTGTTGCCTGCCAAAGATATTGTGCCCAGGCGCACCACCGGCGGTCTGTCCACCGTGGCGGTCAGATGCCCGGATTGTGACATCACCCGGGAAATTATCCGCCTGGCCGGAGTGCCCCTGGCAGCCCCCAGCGCCAATATTTCCGGAAAGCCCTCCACCACCACCGCCGGGCACGTGCGCCACGACCACGACGGCCGCATCGCCGCCATTGTGGACGGGGGAGCCTGCCGGGTAGGCGTGGAAAGCACCATTGTGGATCTGACCGAAACCCCGGCCCGTTTGCTGCGGCCCGGTGGCATCACCCCGGAGCAGTTGGTTCAGGTGCTGGGCGGGCTGACGGTGGACAAGGCCGTCACCGAATCCATCAGTAAGGATGCCGTGGTAAAGGCTCCCGGCATGAAATACAAGCATTACGCCCCGGATTGCGCGGTTTTGATCGTTTCCGGCAGCCGGGAAGCCGCCGCCGGGTATATTCACCGCCATTTTGCCGAGGGCGACCGGGTGCTGTGCTTTGGAGAGGAACTGCCGCTGTACGAAAACTGCCACCCGCTGGCCTATGGCCGGGAGGCGGATGTAAACACCTTGTCCGCCGGCTTGTTCGCCGCGCTGCGGGAGCTGGATGACCCGAAGGTGAAACGGGTATTTGCCCGCTGCCCCGTGGGCGGCGGCGTGGCCTACGCGGTGCAGAACCGGCTCAACAAGGCCGCAGGCTTCCACATCATCGACGCGGAGGTGGACGCATAATGGTGATCGGCATCACCGGCGGCACCGGCTGCGGCAAAACCACGCTGCTGGGCTGCATCGCGGAAAAGGGCGGCATCATTCTCGATTGCGATGCCATTTATCACAACCTGCTGCAAAACGACAAAGCCCTGCTTTTCGCTATCGAAGCCCGTTTCCCCGGCGTGGTGGAAGACGGCCAGTTGCAGCGAAAAAAGTTGGGAAACATTGTATTTTCCGACAAAAAAGCCTTGCAAGACCTGAATAAAATTACCCATACCGCCATCAAAGCCGAGGTGCTGCGGCAGCTGGAAAGAAAGCCAAGGCTTGCTGCCATTGATGCCATCGGCCTCTTTGAGGGCGATTTGGCCGAATTGTGTGACGTGACCGTGGCGGTCACCGCGCCGGTGGATGACCGGGTGCGGCGGCTCATGGCACGGGACCATATTTCCGAGGAGTATGCCCGCAAGCGTATTGCCGCCCAGCGAACCTGCGAAGACTTTTCGGCAATTTGCGACTATACTTTGGAAAATAATGGGGAAATTTGTGCATTTCATGCAAAATGTCTTGCATTTCTTTCTGAGTTTGGTATAATGTAAGGTGGAGTAACAAGCGGCGTGAGCCGCAAAAGACCCCCTTGTATAAAGGGGGCTGGCAGCGAAGCTGACTGGGGGATTGGCAATCCCACCGGCCCTGTGGGCCACCTCCCTTTGCACAAGGGAGGCTCTGGCACAGCAACGCTTTCACATATTTTATAAGGAGGAATACCCTATGAACATCGAAGAACTGCGCACCGAACTGCTGAGAAAAGACAAGAACGGTTTCACCCGCATCACTGCCGAGCAGCGCGCCGAAATGGAAACCTACTGCCGCGCTTACATGGATTTCATGGACCTGGCCAAGACCGAGCGGGAAGCCACTACCTGGGCCGTGAAGGCCGCTGAGGCTCACGGCTTTGTGGAGCTGAAGCCCGGCATGGAAGCCAAGCCCGGTGACAAGTTCTACATGAACAACCGTGGCAAGAGCATTATGCTGGCTGTGGTCGGTAACCGTCCCCTGAACGAGGGCTCCAACATCTGCGCCGCCCATGTGGACAGCCCCCGGATGGACCTGAAACCCAACCCCCTGTACGAGGATTCCGAAATCGCCTACTTCAAGACCCACTACTACGGCGGCATCAAGAAATATCAGTGGCTGACCATCCCGCTGGCTCTGCACGGCGTGGTTTGCAAGAAGGACGGCACCACCGTCACCATCACCATCGGTGAAGAGGATAACGATCCCGTTCTGTACATCTCTGACCTGCTGCCCCACCTGGCTGGCGATCAGATGCAGAAGACCGCCGGTCAGCTGGTTGCCGGCGAGCAGCTGAATGTGATTCTGGCTTCCGAGCCTCTGGAAGGCGAAGGCGCCGACCTGGTAAAGCTGCACGTAATGAAGATCCTCAACGAGAAGTATGGCATCATCGAAGCCGACTTCCAGTCCGCTGAGCTAAACATCGTGCCCGCCGGCAAGTGCCGTGAGGTGGGTCTGGATCGCAGCCTCATCGGCGCTTACGGCCATGACGACCGTGTCTGCGCTTACGCGGAAATGGAAGCCATCTTCAACATCGGCGTACCCGAGAAGACCGCCGTGTGCATCCTGGCCGACAAGGAAGAGATCGGCTCCGTTGGCATTTCCGGTATGCAGAGCGAAGTATTTGAGTACTTCATGGGCATCCTGTGCGACGCCCAGGGCGTGAACCTGTACCACTGCTTCCAGAACTCCTTCTGCCTGAGCGCCGACGTAAGTAACGCCCACGATCCCAACTTCCCCGAGGTTGGCGACCGTCGCAACAACTCTCAGCTCAACTACGGCGTTGCCATCTGCAAGTACACCGGCTCCCGTGGCAAGGGCGGCGCATCCGACGCTTCCGCCGAGGCCATGCTGCACGTCCGCAAGACCCTGGACGATGCCGGCGTTGTTTGGCAGATCGCCACATTGGGTAAGGTTGACCAGGGCGGCGGCGGCACCGTGGCTGCCTACATGGCAAACCGCAACATCGTCACCGTGGACGCAGGCGTTCCCGTGCTGGCCATGCACGCACCCATTGAAGTGGTTTCCAAGCTGGACTGCTACGAAACTTATCTGGCCTGCAAGGCTATTTACGAGGCTTAATCTCATACGCAAAGAGGCCGCACCCGAAAGCGGGATGCTCTTATCGGAGAATTTGAATAAGGGTATGGGCATAGCCCGAGGCATTGATCATACAAATGCGAAGTCCGCAATAAAAACAGAAAGAGAGAACAAGATGGAATGCGCCCATCAAGTTCTCTCTTTTTCTA
>JAZOBI010000136.1:0-7199 GCA_045595885.1 Faecousia sp.
CCCATGATCTGCTGGCACAGATTGCCCATGGGATTGGCCAGCAGCATTTTTTTACCAAGACCTGCCATGAACAGCATCACACCGGAAGAAAAATCGGAAATATTTTCCCGGCGGTGATCCAGCTGCTCTGCCACATCGGCATAGCGCACAATGGGGCCGGCGATTAGCTGGGGGAACAAGGTCACATAGGTGCCAAAACTGAAGGGATTTTTCTGCACGGGAGCATCCTCCCGGTACAGGTCGATGATATAGCTCATGGACTGGAACACATAGAAAGAGATGCCGATTGGCAGGCTCACCTCTGGTACAGAGATATCCGGCAGGAAGCCGATGGCGTTATACTGCTGGGCAAAGAAACCGGCGTATTTGAAAAAGCCCAGGCTCAAAAGATTCAGCGCCACGCCTGCGATCAGCAGGGCTTTGGCGGTGGCGCTGCCCCGGAATTTGTCGATCAGAAGGCCGCAGACATAGTCCAGAGCGATGGTGGCCATCATCAAAAACAGGTAAATGGGCTCGCCCCAGCCGTAGAAAATAAGACTGGTGATCAGCAGCACCGGATTGCGCAGCTTTTTCGGCAGAAGATAATAAAGTGCCAGCACAATGGGCAAGTAGGCGAATAGAAACACATTACTGGAAAAAATCAATCGTGGCACCTCCTGTGTGTTGGGAAGATCAATGGTTGTTTACACTACGATGGTGCCGTAGGGCGGGAGCAAGCCCCCGCCCTACAATATCGCCATAGGGTGTATGTGTAAACAACCATTTACATTACGAAAAAAGCCGGGATGGCCGAAGCCATCCCGGCGCTGTGCTTTCAAATACCGGCCGCGGCCCGGAAGGCATCCGCGATAGCGGCGGAGTCGGGCGATACGATCATCACCAGGTAATTGCCGGCTTCGATAATCTGGGCGGCTTTCACAACCTTATTCTGCTCGGGGGAATAGGTGATACTTTCCGCGTCCTTTTGGGCGATGCGGTTGTTGACCAGGTTCTTCAGGGTTTCCATGGCTGCCGCATCCTTAGCCTCCAGCAGCCAGATCTCGTCAGCCCGCAGGCTGTTGACGCAGATATACACCACGGCCTGGTTGCAGTCTTCTGCCCGGATGCCGTACAGATCCAGCATTTGCTCCGGCTTTACGGCGTACATATCCGGCATTTCCACCCCGGAAAGGATGGTATTGTAGGTTTCTTCCAGATTCAGCTGGGCAACGGTAGCATTGGTGGGATCTTCGCCGCCGCAGGCGGTCAGACTCAGCGTCATCAGCGCGGCCAGCAGGAAGGTGAGGATTCTTTTCATGGCGATCTCCTTTACTGATTCAGATTGGAAACATAGTTTTTCAGAGTTTCGATCCATACTTCAATGCCGGCGTAGGACATATGGCAGTAGGAATCGGAGCAGTATTCGTTCTTCAGCTGGCCGTTGCCGTCTTTCAGGGCGGTGGAAATATCCACATAGTGGCAGCCGAATTCATCGCACAGCGCCTGAAGCCCTTCGTTGTACAGGTTCATGTTGGCGTTGTTCAGCTTTTTCGTGGGGCTGTCCCAGGCGGCGTGCAGCGGTGTGGCGGATTGAATATAGATTTCCACATCCGGGCAGGTGCTTTGGATATTCCGCAGAAGGGTTCTCCAGTTATTCAGGGTATACTCCACGCCGAAGCTAAGGTCATTGAGCCCCAGCATGATAAATACCCGCTTGGCGCCGATTTTGGCCAGGGCATCTTCCGGCCGAAGGCTTTCGCCCCGGAACTGGAGGGATACGAGGTTGGGATTGCCGGGGTCAGGGTCCACGACGGCATGGCGTACGGCGAAGCTGCCGGCGCAGAGAAATTTGGCGCCGTACAGAGGGTCATAGATGTTGCAGTAGGTGCTCAGCCCCAGGGTAATGGAGTCACCGATAAACACGGTTTCCGAGAAGAAGGTTTCCAGATCCATGGGCTGAGGCTCCGTGGGCCAGGTGGATTCGCTGGGCCCGGTGGTGTCCACAGGCCCGGTGGAGCCGGAAGGGGCTGTGGTGTCGGCGCCCTGGGTGGGGCCGGTTGTGTTTGTGGAATTGGTGGAATTGACGGAGTCACCCGGTGTAGAATCCGTGGAAGGCTCCTGGCCGGGGTCGGGCATGGACAGCACCACCACGCCCAAAATGACAAAGATTACCAGCAAAACCGGGATCAGCTGGCGGAAACGGTTCACTTTCCGCCGACGCCGGCGGGGAGGATAAGATTCCATAGTTGCCTCCTTCTATATGGCAAGCGGTTGAGCCGCAAAATATCGCTACCCTTTATTATATCGTAAAAAGCTCTGTTCTTCAAGACAAAAAGATGTAATTTTGCAATTATTTTTCAACCCGGCGGACAGTTCGAATTTTCGTTGATCGGGCAGTTCATTTCCAACATAATCGCAGGACAAGGCCATAGCCTTGCCCTACGGATGGCGGGGTTGTAGCTGCAGCGTTAACCCCCAATTTCTCGGAAACAGAATTTGTAGTTGACATAAGCACATCGGGAATCATTATCCGAAACCAAACATAAGGTAAGTTTTCCACATATTCCACAGACTTTTCCACAGACTTTCTGAAAAGTTGCACAAATTTTATGCAACTTTAAGGAAAATATTCATAAAAAATCCCAAAAGTGGGGTTGCCACCTTTGGGATTTGGTTTACAGAACATAAAAAGTTAATAAATGATGTCAGCGGAGAAAATCCGGTGATCCTGGGCATCTATTTCCGAACGGTGGACAATTTCCGCCCGCAGCAGACCGCCCTGGGCCAATTCCCATTGCAAATGCAGGGTTTCACCCTCCCGGGCTTCGGACAGATAACACAGCGTAAATTCCTTCATGGTATGGCCGTGGTGGAAACCGCTGGGCAGCAGGTCGCTGATCCAGTCCAGATAGCGGCAGTTGTTCATGTGGCCGTTGAGATCCAGGTCGGTGAACCGCACCTGCCGGGTGGTTTCCGCGCTGAGGCTTACCGGCGCAAGAGATCTGGGCGGCGCCAGCTCGCTGCCCCGCAGCAGGCCCGGCACATCCACACCGCTTTTGCCCGGCAGCACCATGGTCCGGCTGTCCATATCCATCAGTACCCAAATGCTGATGGACCGAAACAGCTCCTTGCCATCTTTGTCATAGCCTACCACAGACCGGGGAAAAGCCACCCGGGTGGTGGGCATGGGCCAGGTTTCCACGGTGATGGTTTCGCCCTTGTTTGGCAGCCGGGTAATCTGCACCCGATGGCGGATAATGGCCCAAAACAGCCGCCGTTTGGCCAGGGTGTTCCAATCCAGGGCCAGCTCCACACAGTGCTGTCCGGCTACTTCCTGGACAAAATACAAAATGGAGGCGGGCTTCAGCCGGCCAAAACAGTCGGAATGGGTGGCATCCACCTGGAATGTTGTTTGAAATACAGATTCCATAAGCTTACTCCTTCTGGTTTCCGGATGCCTGGATGATCAGCGTCAGGGTGATGGTTTCGTTTCCCCGCACCACGATGGCTTCCACCCGGTCGCCGGCGCGAAGCTGCCGCAAAACGGCGCAGAGGGATTCCCGGTCGGTAATGCTCTGGCCGCCAAGCTGAATGAGAATGTCGCCGGGCTCCAATGCAGTGGACAGGGATTCGTCCAGCCCGGTGTCGGTGACCCGCAGGCCCTGGGGCAGCTGCCAATACTGTTGATGCACCGGCAGCACCTCTTCCAGTTGAGCGCCCAGGCTGGGTCGGCCGGAAATGGTGCCGTTTCGAATGATCTGCTCCGCGACTTCCTTGACGATGGCGCTGGGAATGGCCATGGCGCCGGTATTTTCGGACAGGAAGGGAGAGCAGAAGCCGATCATTTGCCCGCAGGCGTTAAAAATAGGGCCGGAGATCCCGGGCAGATCCGTTTCCAGCAGGCGCAGCGCGTCGCTGCCCACGGTGTAAACCGAGTCCTTGGTGGAAATACTGCCCTGGCGCATTTGCCGGTCGGTGCCGATGAAAATGATGGTTTCCCTTTCCTTCAGCGTATCCGTGGCGGCAAATTCCGCGGCGGTCAGACCGGCGGCTTCGATGTAAAGCACCGCCAGATCCGTAAATTCGTCAATTCCCACCACACTTGCCCGGAAAATTTGCCCGTCGGACAGCTGTACATAGATCCGTCCGCTGTCGGAAACCGGGTAAGCGTTGGTCAGCAGATAGCCGCTTTCATCCACGATTACGCCGCAGGCAACCGCCTCGGAATCCGGGCTGCCACAATGGATGGAAACCAGGGCATCGTCGTTGCGGTGCAGGATATCCGCTGCCGGAATGGTGGTTTTTTCCGGCGCTTCCAGGGGCAGATCCCAATCCTTGGCGTTGGGCAGGCTGGGGGCGGACGCGTCATCGGATTCAGCCAGATGGAAATCGGTACTGCTTTTGTCTTCATACAGCGGAACATCCTTGGCATCGGCCCGGAACTGGGCGATTTCCTGCAGGAGCCGCACATTCAGCAGTCCCAGAGCGCTGGCAAGGCCACCCAGGAAGATCACCAGGATCATCAAAACCGCGATCAGGCCCCGGTGTTCCTTGTGGGGCTTGGCGGAGCCGGTATGATAGGTGCCGTCGTCCCATTTGGGGATGTATTCAGTTGATTCCAATTTGTGTTTTGCCATAATAAAACCTCACTGAGGGAAATGGTTTTCAAATTTTCGTTTATCGTACACCCACAGTAGGGCGGGGGCTTGCCCCCGCCCTACATTGCGTTATCAAACAGAGCGATAAACCGCAATTTATCGGTTAATTGACCAGCGGCAGCGTAAAGGTGAACTCCGTGCGGTCGTCCAGAGAAGTGACGGAGATATCCTCTCCGTGGAAGCCCACGATGGTTTTGACGATGTAAAGGCCCAAGCCCCAGCCGTCCCGGTTCTGACTGCGGCTTTTGTCGATCTTGTGGAACCGGTCAAACACCAGCGGCAGCTCCTCCGGCGGAATGGTCAGGCCCTGGTTGGCCACGGAAACGAAGATCTTTTCGCTGCTTTCCTGGATCTTCACTTCCAGATTGTGTTCTTCCGGGCAAAATTTCACCGCGTTGTCCAGCAGGTTGTAGATCACCTGGGAAATATAGTCCCGGTTGGCGATGGTGTAGGTGGGATATTCGGGAAAATCCACAATGACATTCAGCTTTTTTGTCAAAATCTTCTGCTCGAAGGTGATGAGAATTTCGCCCACGGCTTCGCAGATATCGAAGCGCGTCATTTTTTCTTCCGGAATGGAGCCCTCGTTTTGCAGCATGGAAATATCCAGCATACTTCTGACCAGCCGGCTCAGGCGCTTGGTTTCGCCGGAAACAAGCTGCATATATTGCCGGTGCTTTTCCGGCGGGATGGTGCCATCGAGCATACCGTCAATATAGCCGGAGATGGTGGTCATGGGTGTTTTCAGCTCATGGGACACATTGGCCACGAATTCCTGGCGCTGGTACTCACTTTTTTGCAGGGAGGAGGCCATGTTGTTGAAGGCCAGGGCCAATTCCTCCACTTCCTGGGGGAATTGGCTGCTGATATTCACCCGGGCATCCAGATCGCCATGGCCGAAGGCGCTGGCGGTTTTGGTCATTTCCCGCAGGGGATTGTTGTGCAGCCGGGAAAGATAGGCCATGCTCACCAGGCAAACCAGCAGCACCAATCCCGCGCCGATGAGAAAATAGTTGGTGATGCTTGTCAGCGCCTGCTGGGTATCGGAAATGGGCGCGGACACCACCACCACACCCAGCACTTGATTCCGGGAATCCAGAATGGGCTGGGCGGAGATGTAGCGCACCTCGTCATAGAGCCGGGAAAACTGGCTCATATCCCGGAGGCCGCCGCTTGTAATGATCCGCTGCACATATTCTCCGCTGAAGGACAGAGATTGATGGGCGCAGCCATTGGGCGAGTCGGAGCACAGCAGGATCCGGCCGCCGGTGTTGCAAATCAGGGCATCCGTCCGGGAGACCCGGGATGCCACATCCAGATTGATGAGAAATTGCATATTGCTGAAGCCGCCGTCGGCATGGTAGGCCGCTGCCAACTGGGCCAGGGTTTCGGAATTGTTTTCCAGCTGCCGGAAAGTGGATTCCGTCAAATATTCCGCCACAAGGGTCCGCAGGGCGATGCCCAAAATCAGCAGCGCCAGCAGAAAAACGATGACGGCAGTGAAGAAATTGCGGCTTTGGGCGCTGCGCATAATTTACAGCGCCTCAAATTTGTAGCCAACGCCCCAGACGGTCTTCAGGCTCCAGTTTTCGCTGATGCCCTCCAGCTTTTCCCGCAGGCGCTTGATGTGAACGTCCACTGTACGGCTGTCGCCGAAGTAATCGAACCCCCAAACCTCATCCAGCAGCTGATTGCGGGTGTAGACCCGGTTAGGAGAGGATGCCAGGAAGAACAGCAGCTCCATTTCCTTGGGTGGGGTGTCCACCTTCTTGCCATCCACGGTCAGCTCGAAGGCGTCCATATCAATGACTAGCCGGTCGAAGCAGAGCCGGCGGGACTTCTTTTCCGGGGTTGCGCGGTCAGTCCGGCGCAGCACCGCCTCAATGCGGGCCAGCACTTCCTTCATTTCAAAGGGCTTGGTAATATAGTCGTCGGCGCCCTGCTTCAGGCCCGTGACCTTGTCGTCGGTTTCACTTTTGGCGGTGAGCATGATCACCGGGGTCTGACTCTCGGCGCGGATAGCCGCGCAGACACTCCAGCCATCCATCACCGGCATCATCACATCCAGCAGCACCAGATCCGGCTGAATGGCCCGGAATTTTGCCAGACCCTGACCGCCGTCGCCGGCGATGGTCACGGCATAGCCTTCCTTTTCCAGATACATCTGCAGAAGCTCCGCGATATTGCGGTCGTCTTCCACCACCAGAACAGAGATTGCCATAAGGATACCTCCCCAATTTGAATAATTTTCTATTTTCCTTATTATATCGCAAATTTGCCATTTCTGGTGAACAATTTGTAAAGAGTTCCGCCCAAATTTGTGAACACGCAGGTTTCCCTTGCAAATTTCAAGAGTTAATTGTATCATAATAGTAAATTGCGGTTTATCGTGGAGTTTGAAAATGTCATGTAGGGACCGGCGTCCTCGACGGTCCTACCGCGAAGCGGCATTTTTACAAATGTTCCCGTAGAATGCAGTAAAATTAGCCCATCGAGGTCAAATTTTGCCGAAGGACCGTCGAGGACGCCGGTCCCTACAAATGCATCACCGCAGCGATAAAC
>JAZOBI010000137.1:0-3949 GCA_045595885.1 Faecousia sp.
GATAGCCAAATCAAGCATATATTCGGGGAGCGACAAGGCCATGTTCCTGATACGCCTGAAAATAGAAAGTTGATGCTGGAAACCTGTAATAACGAAAGTAATTATATGGGTACTGACCGATATGGAAAGCGCTGGTATGCACAAACCCTTCCAGATGGCAGACAAGTTTGGGTAGCTACCAGAGATGGTATTATTCAAGATTGTGGTATCAACGACAGCGCAAGATCCTTTGATTCAGATGAAGGTTTTTGCCAACCAAAAAGTAAAGGAGTGACAAATATCATGAAAACCACATTGGCACGGGAAGCTTTTTTGGCACTATACCATTTGTTGGACGATTTGTATTCCCGCTATCCTTACAACAACCTTGGCCTTATTTGTAGTGAAATGAATCCCTATCTTTTCAAGGACAGCTTGTCGGCTGACCCTGCAGCCTGGGAAGATTTCAGGGAATACTACGAAGAAGCTAAGGAAGCATACAGCACAGAATTTGACGTTGCTTACTATACTGCGCTCCGTTTCCTGCGTGTTTATGAGGAAGAGTGGGACTACCCCATCCCTTACGCAATGGAAGAATTTACGCCCGAAGCATATCGGAAATACCTCAATGAACAAAATTGATTGAGGGTCTAGGCGTACCCGGTGCGATTGTGACACAAAAGCGAAACTTGCGATAAAAGGACCGTCCGGGAGGCCGGCCCCTACAAAGATTAAGCCGACAGATTTTGCATCTGTCTACTTTTTGCGGGCGATTCACGAATCACTCCTACGATAACATCCTTATTCGGTGCCACCGTTTCCGGGAGCGTTTGAATCAAATATAGCGAGTCCATTCGGTGATGAGCCACCCGGGCACCATCCAGAGCAGGCAGTACAGCAGCAGATTCACCGGTGTCAGCAGCTCCAGGGCGCCGACATAGGCCAAAACAGCCACCGCCGCCAATCCCAGGATGCCGCCGATCATGTGAATCAGCGCGCCGCCGTTTTGGGCGGTACGAAGGGCTTTGGCGCCGGTAATGGCAAAGCTTCGCTGGGGGAGCCCCTTGCGTACCGTCAGCGCCACCACTTCCGCGTCTTCGGCCGCAGTGGCTTCGGAGAGGGCGGTTCGGGCTTCCGGCTCGGGATATACCAGCGCCTTGGTGCTGACCTTCAGCTTTTCCCGCAGGAAACGGCCGGTCAGCAGGAAGTCCCGGCTGATAAACAGGGGCGTCACATTGCCGCTGTCGCAAAGGTTGCGCAGGCCGGCCGAGGCGGATTTTGCCCGGCTGTAACGGATGGCGAACACGCCGCTGAGCTTGCCGTCCACGGCAGCGTACACCGCGCCGGGGATCCGGGCTTCCTTGGGCACGTCAATGTCCATTTGCTGCATAAATTCCAGGATGCCCACCGCAACGGGCTCCCCATCCACCAGAGCGCTCAAGCCTCCGGGATAGCTGCCGAATTCCTCTACGGCGGCGTGGCGGATGTAGCGGCTGGCCATCAGCTGGTCAAAGGGGGCTTTCAGACTGCCGCCCTCGTGGCCGATCAGGCTGCCGGCATAGCACAGCACCATGTCCGGATCAATACTGCCGTAAAATTTCATACCGTTCATGCCGATGGCGTCGCTGGGGAACAGATCCCCGTGGGTAATGGGGACAGCCGCCCGCTTCTGCACCGCCTTGATGCCCTGCCAGCCGCACAGCACAGTACCTACCTTGTGCAGCCGTTTTTCCAGGATCCATTCCGGCCGGCGCATACACAAAAAAGCGGTGGCGGGCACCAGCACCAACAGTCCGGCGGTCAGCACCTGCATACCGGCGGTCAGGTCGATGCGAATGCCGGTGACAATGGCCAGCGCCAGACAAAGGAAAGCGCCGACGGCGGAAAAAATGTGCAGCCGTTTTTCCGGAGCGCCCGGCACCTGGTAGCGATCCAAAAAGGCTTCCGGCTGACCTTCCGTGGTGACATAGCCGGCAGCGCCCATGTAATAATCGGGGATTTTCACCACAGCGGTCAGCTCGGCGGCTTTCCGCAGGGTGTCCATTTGCTGGGTTTCCGTGCGCCGGGCGTGGCAGGCGGCCCATTGAGCCATGGCGGTCTGGAGGCAGAAGATACTGCAGCAGGAGATTCGTTCCTGCCCCAGGCACATCAGCGCGTCCACGCAGCATACGATCGCGGTGATTGCCAGCAGCGTGTGGAGGGTAAAGCGACCCCGGAACAGGCTGGCCAGACCGTCCAGCAGCCGGTTGTGGCTCAGCAGCGCGGCAAGGAGAACCGCCAAAAGCTGGCAAAAAACCACCAATTTGGTGCGATTTTCACCGATCCATCCCCAATGGAAGGCCAGCGTAATACCTGCAGCGGCCAAAAACAGCAAAAACAGCAGGGCGGCAGAGATCCGCAGGGAAGACATACCGGCTTTGATCAGTTCATAGTACCGTTTTTCCGGGCCCAGAACCAATTTCTCCCGCAGCAGCCGCGCCTGATCCCGGGATTGGAACCGGATGGGCTCTTTCGGCGTGTAGGCGCCCATGGGTTCTTCGTATTCCGGCTCCCAGTTTTCCGAGAAGGGTTCCACCACGGGAATCCGCTGGGTCGCCATGTTGTCCACCGGCGGCTGGGCCGGCGCTTCTTCTGCCGCTGTTTCGGGCTGGGCTGCCTCTGCGGGCGGTTGCCGGCGGAGGCTTTCCTGGATGCTGTCCAGGCGAATGGTGTCACCGGCTGGCGGCGCGGTGGGTTTTTCATCCAGGATTTCCGGGGAAAATTCTTTTACGATTTCCTCCCAATCCGGGGCGGAGAATTCCTTCATAATGTCATCCACATCCAGGCTGGGTTCCTGGGGCGTGTCATTGCGCTGAGGGTCTTGTTGTCCGTGATTGACCATGAAGTTCCTCCTTAGCCCAACCGCTGACGCACCGCTTCATAGAGCAAAATGGCGGCGGCGGCAGAGGCGTTCAGGGACGAAATGCGGCCCTGCATGGGAATATGCACCATGACATCGCAATTTTTCCGCACCAGGGGACTCATGCCGTCGCCCTCGTTGCCGATGACGATGGCAGCCGGTCCGGCGAGATCCGCCTTGTACATGGGAATGGAACCTTCCGCGGCGGTGCCGAAGATCCAAACGCCTTTCTCTTTCAATTCCCGGATGGCGTCGTTGATATTGCCCACCTTGGCTACCTTCATATATTCCATGGCGCCGGCGGAAGCCTTGGCCACGGTGGCGGTCAGACCCACGCTGCGGCGCTTGGGGATGATGACGCCGTGAGCGCCGGCGCACTCAGCGGAACGGAGGATGGCGCCCAGATTGAGGGGATCCGTCAGCTCGTCGCAGTTGACGATCAGGGCGTTTTGACCCCGGTTGGCGGCCTCCTCCAGAATATCATCGATGGTGAAATATTCGTGGGCGGCAGCCAGGGCGATGATGCCCTGATGGGAGTGGGTGGTGGACATCTGATCCAGCTTCCGGCGATCCACCGGCACCACTACAGCGCCGGCTTCCCTGGCTTGTGCCGCCAGACGCTGCAGACTCTTGTCGGTGTCGCCGTCGGCCACGAACACCTTGTCGATGGTGCGGCCGGCTTTCAGCGCTTCGGTCAGGGCGTTGCGGCCCTCCAGCTGGCCTTCCACTTCCTCTACGGGTGTGCGGTCAGCGAAGCGATCTGCCCGGCGGGGACGGTCACTGCCTTCCCGGCGGGTCTTGTCGTTGTTGTAAGGACGGCGTTTATCATTCATGGGAACACCTCTCCAAAATACATATTTTTTTCATTATAGCAGATTATCTCCCACAGCACAATACACATAGAAAAAATAAATTGCAGTTTATCGTGGAGTTTGAAAATGTCATGTAGGGACCGGCGTCCTCGACGGTCCTACCGCGAAGCGGCATTTTTACAAATGTTCCCATAGAATGCAGCAAAATTAGCCCATCGAGGTCAATTTTTGCCGAAGAACCGTCGAGGACGCCGGTCCC
>JAZOBI010000138.1:0-13583 GCA_045595885.1 Faecousia sp.
CCTTCGGCAAAAATTGACCTCGATGGGCTAATTTTGCTGCATTCTATGGGAACATTTGTAAAAATGCCGCTTCGCGGTAGGACCGTCGAGGACACCGGTCCCTACATGACATTTTCAAACTCCACGATAAACCGCAATTTATCGGTATGGCAAGGCCTTCCGAACGCCGTATGAAACGAAAAGATCCGCCGAAAAAGAAATAACCCTTGACGGTGGAGCTTAACTCACTTCTCCTCGTCAAGGGTTATTCCATTACTTCCTTGGGTTCAATCATTGGGTAACCTCGCTTTCTGCAGGATAGACGAAACCTTCCTTTCGACAAAATTTGAATTGCTTCCGTTGGCATTCGTTTTCTTTTTTCGTCCACTTTATGTAATCGGAATTTTTGGGGGATGTTTCGTCTGCTAAGGAGATTTTACCTGTACATTGGTATCACCTCTTTGTATAAAAAGAATAGCATAAATTTGTCCGGTTTGCAAGATGGGATGCTTCACAAAAACAGGGAAGTGTTTTTGTGCGATTTACAGATTTACGCCTGTGACGGACATCTTTGGGTTGACACCGAAAACGGATTATGATATATTGATAGTGTTGGGGCCAATTTGGCCCTTTTGTTTTTGGACAACACACTTTTTTCCACAAATGGAAAACATTTCTGTTGACAGTCCGGGATTTTTATGTTATATTTAGGTTCCAGGCGGGAGAACCGCCATCCTTTCTCTTTTTCATTTTGTCTGGCAGGAAAACGGAGTGGCCGCCACCACTCCGTTTTTCTTTTTATTTGGACGCTCATGGTTGAGAAGATGGAAAATTCCCGGCGGCCGGTGGATTTTTCGTTTACTTTTTGGCGCAGATGTGTTATGCTGACGATGGATAATTATATACGAAAGAAGGACACATTATGGAAATTTCCAAGATTTTGGCCCGTTGCGATCACACTCTGCTGGCTCAAACCGCTACCTGGGCGGATATTCAGGCTATTTGCGACGATGGCATGAAGTACAAAACCGCCTCTGTCTGTATCCCTGCCTCCTTTGTAAAGCAGGCAAAGGACTATGTGGGCGCGAACTTGGCTATTTGCACCGTCATCGGCTTCCCCAATGGCTACGCCACCACGGCCTCCAAATGCTTCATGGCGCACAACGCCGTCAGCAACGGCGCTGATGAAGTGGACATGGTCATTAACATCGGCTGGGCGAAGGAGCATAAGTGGGAGGAGATCACCGACGAGATCCGCCAGATCAAAGCCCACTGCATGGGCCGCATCCTCAAGGTGATCATCGAAACCTGCCTGCTGACCGACGAGGAGAAGATCGCTCTTTGCAAGTGCGTGTCCGATTCCGGCGCGGACTATATCAAGACTTCCACCGGTTTCTCCACCGCCGGCGCTACCTTTGCCGATGTGGAGCTGTTCGCAAAGCATATCGCCCCCCATGTGAAAATCAAGGCCGCCGGCGGCATCTCCAGCCTGGAGGACGCCGAAAAATTCATCGCCCTGGGCGCCGACCGCCTGGGCACTTCCCGTATCGTTAAGATCGCCAAGGGCCTGGAGAACGACGGAAGCTACTGAGCGGGGCGCAAAGCCTCCCTTGTGCAAAGGGAGGTGGCAGCCCGCAGGGCTGACGGAGGGATTGACAATCCCCCAGTCACGCTGATCGCGTGACAGCCCCCTTTACACAAGGGGGCCATTGAGCGGCTCCGCCGCAATAATACTCAAAAGGAGATAATATTATGTCCAACTTCCCTGCTACTCCCCATATCAATGTTTTAGACGAAATCGGCTTCGGTAAGACCGTTTTGATGCCCGGCGACCCTCTGCCGGCCAAGTTTAGCGCGGAAACGTTCCTGGAAAACCCTGTTTTGGTCAACAATGTCCGTGGCGTTCAGGGTCACACCGGCTATTATAAGGGCGTGAAGGTGTCCGTCATGGCCTCCGGCATGGGCATGCCCGCCATCGGCATCTATTCCCACGAGCTGTTTAATTTCTTCGGTGTGGAAAATATCATTCGTGTGGGCTCCGCCGGCTCTATCCAGGACCACACCAACCTCTATGACATCGTCCTGGCCCAGGGCGCCTGCACCGCTTCTGCCTGGCAGAACCAGTTCCATTTCCCCGGCACCTTCGCCCCCATCGCGGACTTCACCCTGCTGAGCGAAGCGGTGAAGGCTTGTGAAAATAACGGCGCCACTTATCATGTAGGTAATGTGAATTCTTCCGATGTGTTCTACGGCGACCACGCGGAGGTACCCGGCGGCCTGGACACCCTGTACAATCAGAAGAAGATGGGCGTCATGGCTCTGGAAATGGAAGCCGCCGCCCTGTACATGAACGCCGCCCGTTACGGCAAGCGGGGTCTGTGCATCTGCACCATCTCCGACCATATCCTCAAGGGCGTGGAAACCACCGCCGCCGAGCGCCAGACCGCCTTTACCCAGATGATGAAGGTGGCGCTGGATGTGGCTGTGGCCATGGAGAATAAGTAAGGAGAATAAGTAATATAAATTGTTGTTTACACATACACCCTACGGCACCATCGTAGTGGAAACAACAATTTGCCTTTCCAAAGAGTTTTGGAGGAATTTCTATGAAACGAATCTTTTTAATTGTCTTGGACTCTTTTGGCATCGGCGCCATGCCGGATTCTGAAAAATTCGGCGATGTGGGCGTGAATACTTTGCGTTCCTGCGCCACCTCCAAGGAACTGCATATTCCCAATATGATCGCCGCCGGATTGGGCAATATCGACGGTGTCACTTGCCTGCCCAAGGCGGCAAATCCCACCGGCGCGTTCTGCCGTCTGACGGAGCGCTCCATGGGCAAGGACACCACCATTGGCCATTGGGAAATTGCCGGCCTTGTGTCGGAGCATCCTCTGCCCACCTATCCCGAGGGCTTCCCGGAGGAGGTTTTGGCGCCTTTCCGCGCCGCCACAGGCCGGGGCGTGCTGGCAAACGCGCCCTGGAGCGGCACCGCCGTTCTGGATGTATACGGTGAGGAGCATATGAAAACTGGCGATTTGATCGTCTATACTTCTGCCGACTCTGTGTTCCAGATCGCCGCCCATGAGGAAATCGTGCCGCCGGAGCAGCTGTACGAATACTGCCGGATCGCCCGGAAGATTTTGGTTGGCAGGCACGGCGTGGGCCGTGTCACCGCCCGGCCCTTCGTGGGGGACAAAAAGGGCAATTTCAAGCGCCCCGCCAACCGCCACGACTTCTCTCTGGAGCCGCCGAAGGCAACCATGCTGGATGCCATCAAGGCTAAGGGGCTTGCCTCCATTGGCGTGGGCAAGATCTACGATATTTTTGCCGGCATCGGCACCACGGAGCACGTGTACAATGAAAGTAACGCCAACGGCATGGAGCATACTGTCAATTATGCCGCCAAGGATTTTGAGGGCCTTTGCTTCGTGAATCTGGTGGATTTCGACATGGTTTTCGGCCATCGCCGCAATATCGACGGCTATGCCCAGGCCCTTTCGGAGTTTGACGCCTGGCTGGGAGAATTCCTGCAAAAACTGGGTGAGGATGATTTGGTGCTGATCACCGCCGACCATGGCTGCGATCCGGGTTACACCGCCACCACCGACCATACCCGGGAATATGTGCCGCTGCTGGTGCTGGGCAAGGGCGTGAAGCCGGGCAATCTGGGCACCCGGGACAGCTTTGCCGACATCGCCGCCACCGTGACCGAGCTGCTGGGCGTGGAATTTGATACTCCCGGCACCAGCTTTGCCAACGAGATTTTGTAATGGTAATGTAGATTGTTGTTTACACATACACCCTACGGCACCATCGTAGTGTAAACAACAATTTTCCGCATCAAGGAGGTTATTATGACACCTGAAAAACTGTGTGATCTGGCCACCCAGGCCATGGGCCATGCCTATGCCCCCTATTCCGGCTTCAAAGTGGGCGCGGCGCTGCTGTGCGGTGACGGTACGGTCTACCAGGGCTGCAACATCGAAAACGCCGCCTACGGCCCCACCAACTGCGCCGAGCGCACCGCCATTTTCAAGGCGGTTTACGATGGACACCGGGATTTTACCGCCATCGCCGTCTGCGGCGGCAGGGATGGCGTTATTTCCGGCGCGTTTCCCCCCTGCGGCGTGTGCCGGCAGGTGATGCGGGAATTCTGCGGCGACGATTTCCTGATTTATATAGTAGGTGCCGATGGCAGTTTTGAAACGCTGACATTGGCGCAGCTGCTTCCCTATAGCTTTTCTGCCCAAAAGCACATGAAATAAGAAGAGACTTTCATGCAATATCCATACTCTTTGTCATTTCTTGTAAATATTTATTGATTTTTTCAGCTTTCTGTGCGACAATAGATCCGGTATCCCACGGGTACCGGATCAAAATTTTTTGGAGGCAAAGAAAATGAAGAAGATTCTTGCTCTGCTGCTGGCCATGATTATGGTCGTCAGCCTGTTCGCTGCCTGTGGCGGTGGCGACAAAACCGATCTTTCCAATCCCGACAACATCGCTGACGAGATGACTTCCGAAGACGGCAAGTACCAGATCGCTTTCATCACCGACGTGGGCCAGCTGAAGGATAAGTCCTTCAACCAGGGCACTTACGACGGCGTGAAGCTGTACGCTGCTGCCAACGGCAAGTCCTACAAGTACTATCAGCCCGCCAACGGCGATCAGGCTACCGACGCTGACCGCGAAGCCGCTTTCGATCTGGCCGTTTCCAACGGCGCTGAGAACGTGGTTGCTGCCGGCTTCATGCAGGAAACCGCTCTGAAGGCCGCTGCCGCAAAGTATCCCGATGTCCACTTCGTCTTCATCGACGGCTACCCCATCGGCTTTGACAATGTGGCTCCCATCTCCTTCCAGGAAGAGCAGTCCGGTTATCTGGCCGGCTACGCTGCCGTTATGGAAGGCTACACCAAGCTGGGCTTCATGGGCGGCGGTGGCGGTACCAACCCCGCTTGCCAGCGCTTCGGCTACGGCTTCGCACAGGGCGCTCAGGCTGCCGCTGCCGCTAAGGGCGTGCAGGTAGAACTGAAGTACTCCTGGGCTTACGGCTCCACCTTCTCCGCTTCTCCCGAACTGAAGGCCATGGCTACCGGCTGGTATCAGGCCGGCACCGAGGTCATCTTCGCCTGTGGCGGTTCCATGTTTGCTTCCGTTGCTGACGCTGCTGCCGCAGAGGACGCAAAGGTTGTTGGTGTTGACGTTGACCAGTCCTTCGAGTCTCCCGCTGTCATCACCTCCGCTATGAAGGGTCTGGCCGATGCTACCGTTTGGGCCATCACCAAGCACTACGAGGGCAAGTGGTCCGAGGTCGGCGGCATTGCCACCGCTCTGGGCGCTAAGGACAACGCTGTTGGCCTGCCCACCGCTACCTGGTCCCTGAAGAATTGGACCGTTGCTGACTACGAGGCTCTGTATGCCAAGATCGTTTCCGGCGAGATCGTGGTTGACAGCACCCTGGTCACCGCTCCCGAGAACACCGCAAACGTCACTGTTCAGTACGAATAATTTTGCAAATCGGAAAAGAGGAAGGCTGCGGCCTTCCTCTTTTTTCGTGAATTGCAAGTTTTCGTTTATCGGGCAGTTTGGAGCGCGAAGCGCGAGCCTTCCTTGCCTAAAGGGGGCCTTATGCGGCTTTGCCGCCAACAGAGCGATAAACCGCATTTATCCTTTTTTGGGCTGGAGATTTTTTCTTGCATTTCTTTTTCTCTTCCCGTATAATGGTAGTATCGCGAATCCTTTACTCCAAAGGAAAGAAGGCAGATTCATGGAACAGGAATATGTTATTGAAATGCTGGGCATCCGCAAGGAATTCCCTGGCATTGTGGCCAATGATAATATCACGCTGCAGCTTCGCAGGGGCGAAATTCATGCCCTGTTGGGAGAAAACGGCGCCGGTAAGTCTACGCTGATGAGCGTGCTGTTCGGCCTTTATCAGCCGGAGGCCGGCCAGATCCGCAAAAACGGTGAGGTTGTCAAGATCAACAACCCCAACGATGCCACCGCGCTGAAGATTGGCATGGTGCATCAGCATTTTAAGCTGGTGGATGTGTTTACCGTGCTGGACAATATTATCCTGGGCGCGGAGGATACCAAAGGCGGTTTCCTGCAAAAGCGGGAAGCCCGGGAAAAGGTGCGCTCACTTTCGGAAAAGTACAAGCTGCAGGTGGATCTGGATGCAAAAGTAGAGGATATTTCCGTTGGTATGCAGCAGCGCACGGAAATTCTGAAAATGCTCTACCGGGACAATGAGATCCTCATTTTCGACGAGCCCACCGCTGTGCTGACACCCCAGGAGATTGACGAGCTGATGGAAATTATGCGGGGCTTTGCCAAAGAGGGCAAGTCCATCCTGTTCATCACCCACAAGCTCAATGAGATCATGGCTGTGGCGGACCGCTGCACCGTGCTGCGCAAGGGCAAGTATATTGGTACTGTGGATATCAGGGACACCGACAAGCAGTCCCTTTCCAACATGATGGTGGGAAGGCCTGTGCAGCTGCAGGTGGAAAAAACGGATGCCGTCCCCGGCGAAGCCGTTTTGTCTGTCCGGGGCTTGACCGTCCCTTCCAAAATCGGCAAAAAAGAAGCGGTGAAAAATGTTTCCTTTGATGTCCGGGCCGGTGAGATCGTTTGCATCGCCGGCATTGACGGCAACGGTCAAACAGAACTGGTCTACGGCCTTACCGGCCTGGAAAAGGCGGCCAAGGGAAGCGTTACCCTCTGCGGCAGGGATATTTCCAAGGCTTCTATCCATCAGCGCAACGCTGCCGGTATGAGCCACATTCCCGAAGATCGCCATAAGCACGGTCTGGTGCTGGACGATACTCTGGAAAACAATCTGGTGCTGCAGCGCTTCCGGGAGCCCCGTTTCCAGAAGCTGGGCTTTATCAGGCGGTCCGCGGTGCGGGAGTATGCCGAGGCCATTATCGGCCAGTATGACGTTCGCAGCGGCCAGGGCCCGGTCACCGTTTCCCGCAGTATGTCCGGAGGCAACCAGCAGAAGGCCATCATTGGCCGGGAACTGGATCGGGGAAATCCCCTGCTGATCGCTGTGCAGCCTACCCGCGGTTTGGATGTGGGCGCCATCGAGTACATCCATAAGCAGCTGGTGGCCCAACGGGATGCCGGAAAGGCTGTTCTGCTGGTTTCTCTGGAGCTGGATGAGGTGATGAACCTTTCTGACCGGATCCTTGTGATGTACGAAGGCGAGATCGTAGGTCAGCTGGATCCCAAAACCACAACCGTACAGGAGCTGGGTCTTTACATGGCCGGCGCCAAGCGCGACCGGAAAGGAGGGGAAAATCCGTGAAGGATTTGAGAGCATTCTATCAAAAAGACGGTACCCAAAAGCTGCTTGCGTCCCTGCTTTCCATATTGATCGGTCTGACCGTGGGCGCTGTGGTGGTATTTATTGTGGGTCTGATCAAAAGCAATATTGGAATCAAAGGTGCGTGGGATGGTGTGCGGCTGATCTATGCCGGCATTCTCTCCACCGGTCGTAATGCTGTGGGTGCGCTGACCTGGGGCTATAATCCCCAGTCTTTGGGCAATATGCTCTTCCGGGCCACGCCCCTGATCCTCACCGGCCTCTCCGTGGCGGTTGCCTTCAAAACGGGCCTGTTTAACATTGGCGCGCCCGGTCAGTATCTGATGGGCACGATGGCCACCTTGATGATTGCCCTGAGCATTCCCCATGGCAGTATGCCCGGCTGGCTGATTTGGTCGCTGGCATTCTTCGGAGGTATGCTCTCGGGCGCGATCTGGGGCGCCATCCCCGGCGCGCTGAAGGCGTTTTTGAATATCAATGAAGTGCTGGCCTGCATTATGACCAACTGGCTGGCGGCCAATTTGGTCACCTGGGCCTTTGACGCCAGCAACTTCAAGAATATCGTGGAAGGCACCAAAACCGGCTATGTTTACAAAACCACCTACGGCCTGACCCTTGTGGACGGCCAGTGGACTTATGTGATGGGCAACGGTATTGCTACGCCGAAACTGGGTCTGGACAAGCTGTTCCCCGGCAGCCAGGTCAACGGCGGCGTTCTCATCGCCATCGTAATGGCTGTTTTGGTTTACATTCTGCTGAACAAGACCACGTTGGGCTATCAGATGAAGGCCTGCGGCGCCAACCGCCACGCTGCCCGGTACGCCGGCATCAGCGATAAGCGCAATATCGTGCTGAGCATGGCTATTTCCGGCGCGCTGGCAGCCTGCGGCGCTTCCCTTTACTGGCTGTCCGGCAATACCGAGTTCTTCTGGAGCACTTATCAGGCGCTGCCTGCTGCCGGCTTCAATGGTATTCCTGTGGCCCTTTTGGCGGTCAATAACCCCATCGGCGTGATTTTTGCCGGCATTTTCATGGCCATGCTGGATATTGTGGGCCAGAATCTGACGGGCTACACCGCATATAATGAGTACATTACCGATGTGATCATCTCCGTCATCGTTTATCTCAGCGCGTTCTCTTTGGTGGTGCGGATGTGGCTGGCCGGCCGGAAGAAGAAAGCGGAGAAGGTCGTCGACCAACCGGCGGCAACGGAAAAATCCACGGAAGGAGGACAGCAAACATGACATTTCTGATTCAACAGACCCTTTTGTACGCGGTTCCTCTGATGATCGTGGCGCTGGCCGGCGTGTTTGCTGAGCGCAGCGGTATCATCAATCTGGCTCTGGAAGGCATTATGATCTTCGGCGCCTTTATTGGCGTGCTGTTTGTCCGAACCATGCAGAATTTGGATGTGTTCATGGAAGCGGCCCGGGTGGGTGATTGGCTGACGCTGCAGGGTCTGGAACTGCTGGCCATGCTGGTGGCTGCCGCCCTGGGCGCCGCGTTCTCCCTGCTGCTGAGCTTCGCCTCCATCAATCTCAAGGCGGATCAGACCATCGGCGGCACCGCGCTGAACCTGATGGCGCCTGCTTTGGTGCTGTTTTTGGTGCGAATTTTGGCCAATCAGAACACCCTGCAGATGCAGACCGGCGGCGCTGCCTCCTGGTTTATGATCAAAAAGTCCACCTTCGGTGTGGACAAGTCGGTGGATTGGGGCTTCCTGGGGGAAACCTTCCTGAATAAGATCTACATAGCAACCTACCTGTGCATAATCCTCTTTGTGGTGCTGTCCGTGATCCTCTATACCACAAAATTCGGCCTGCGGCTCCGTGCTTGCGGTGAAAATCCCCAGGCTGCGGACAGCCTTGGCATCAATGTCTACAAGATGCGGTACGCCGGTACCACCATTTCCGGCGCACTGGCCGGTCTGGGCGGTTTTGTGTACGCCCTGACCACCGCCAACTGCACCGCCAACGGCGATGTGGCCGGCTTTGGCTTCCTGGCGCTGGCGGTTATGATCTTCGGCAACTGGAAACCGCTGAATATTGCCGGCGCTTCGCTGCTGTTCGGCCTGTTCAAGTGCATCGCCGCGGCCTATTCCACTTTGGATATCAATGGCGACGGTGTGTATATGCTTTCGGAGTTGGGCATCAGCTCCCATCTGTACCGGATGCTGCCCTATATCGTCACTCTGGTGGTGCTGGCCTTTACCTCCAAAAATTCCCGGGCACCCAAGGCCGAAGGCGTTCCCTATGACAAGGGAAGCCGCTGATTCAGAACCCTTTGTGGGAGGAAAATACTATGCAAGCGACTGAAAAACAGTTTCATATTCAATGTGTAGAGGGTGATGTGGGCCGCTATGTGCTGCTGCCCGGCGATCCGGGCCGCTGCGAGGCCATCGCCCGCCATTTTGACAATCCCGTGCACATCGGCATGAACCGGGAGTACAATGTTTGGACAGGCTATCTGCTGGGGGAAAAGGTTTCCGTCTGCTCTACCGGCATCGGCGGTCCCTCTGCCTCCATCGCCATGGAGGAGCTGGTGAAAATCGGCGCCGACACCTTCGTCCGGGTGGGCACCTGCGGCGGCATCCATATGGATGTGAAGCCCGGTGATGTGGTGGTGGCTACCGGCGCCATCCGCTTTGACCATACTTCCCTGGAGTACGCCCCCATTGAGTACCCGGCGGTGGCCAATTTTGATGTGACCTGCGCCCTGAAGTCCGCAGGTGAGGAGCTGGGCTACAACATCCACACCGGCGTGGTGCAGTGCAAGGATTCCTTCTACGGCCAGCACAGCCCGGAAAAATCCCCGGTGTACTACGAACTGCTGAACAAGTGGGAAAGCTGGAAGCGGCTGGGCGTGAAGGCCAGCGAAATGGAGTCCGCGGCCCTGTTTGTGGTGGCGGATGCTCTGGGCGTGCGCTGCGGCTCCTGCTTCCATGTGGTGTGGAATCAGGAACGGGAAAAGGCGGGGCTGTTTATGCCCATGACCGAGGATACCTCCGGCGCGATCCGGGTGGGAATCGAGGCCATCAAAAAGCTGATCCTGGCGGACAGAGCCAAAAAAGCGTAAAAAATCGCGGCGGGGCCAATCCGCCGGGATTTTTATGTTGGTCAGAATTTTTCCTTATTGATCCACAGACCCAGCGCCGGGTTGGGGATAAAGTAGATTTCCTCGCCGTCGGGCAGGGTATTGTAGCCGTACTGCAGCGTTTCGGGATCGTAACGCTTGGCCATTTCGTCATAATCCGCCCAGCCGAAGCCAACTCCCTCAATTTCCTCCCGGGTGATGTTCTTGACTGCGTAGGTGATGGCAAAGCGGCCGTCGGAAGAGCCGTGGATCAGGTGGGCCGCGGCGCCCATATTGTCCCGCAGATCCTGGTTTTCCGGCTTTTCAAACTGCTCCAGAGTGTGGATACGGCCACGGTAGCCATACTTGCGGATCAGCTTGTCCACCTGACCGTCCTCGCCGAAGCGCTCGATGCCGGGCGCCAGCACCAGCAGCTCGCCGCCGTCGGCGATGGCCATGCGGGTGCGGTATACCGACTTATTGCCCAGCCAGGTGCTCTTGAATTCCTCCGGCGTCAGGTAGACCACGCACTTTTTGATGCCGGTTTCCACAAAATCAATGTTCTTTTCCTGAGCCAGGGCGATGGCAGCCTCCAAAGCGCTGCGCTTTTCGCCGATAAACAGGCCGTGGGTGCGGATTTGACCCTTGGGGGCGGTGCAGACCGTCAGCACGAAGAGAATGGGGCGCTTGCAGAGGAAATGCTCCATGCCGTAGTCGAAGATCCTGCGCACAGGGGTGTGATCCTTGCCCATCATCCGCTCCATGCCGTAGACCGCGCCAACCATGTGGCTCTTGTTGATCATGTCGGCGCCGCCAACACCCACGAACAGGTTCTTGGCGTGGTTGGCCATGCCGATGACCTCGTGGGGCACCACCTGGCCGATGGACAGGATCAGGTCGTACTTTTCGTCCATCACCAGCCGGTTGATCTCCACATCCACCGCATCATGCCACAGACCCTCGGTGATCTCCTCCAGATAGGACGCAGGCACTTCACCGATCTTCATCACATCGGTGCGCCAGTTGTGGGGAATGAATTTGTCATAGGGAATGTCGCCGAACATGGCGTCGATTTCCCCGGTTGTCACCGGCACATGGGTACCCAGCGCCGGCAGAATGTCTACCTGGCAGCCCATATCGGTCAGGGCGTGGTAGTAAACATTGGTGATGAAGCCGGCGTTGGAGTGGAAACGGGTGAAATCCGGGGGGATGATCAGCACATTTTTCAGGTTGCGGCCTTCCAGAGAAGTCAGCAGGGCTTCCCGGATCTCCTCCGGAGTCAGACCCAGCTCACTGCTTGCATAGCGAAAATGCTCCATAGCCGATCCTCTTACACGCCGGAGTAGGCGCTGAAGCCGCCGTCAACGGGAATGACGATACCGGTGACGAAGGAAGCGGACACGGGGTCCACCAGGAACATCAGCGCGCCCAGCAGCTCCTCGGCTTCGCCGAAGCGACCCATGGGAGTGGCAGCCAGGATCTTGCCGGTACGGGCGGTGGGAGTGCCGTCGGGGTTCCACAGCAGGGCGGCGTTCTGGGCGGTGGAGAAGAAGCCGGGGGCGATGGCGTTGACACGGATGCCAACACGGCTAAAGTGAACAGCCAGCCACTGGGTGAAGTTGGAAATGGCGGCCTTGGCGCCGGAGTAGGCGGGGATCTTGGTCAGAGGCGTGTAGGCGTTCATGGAGCTGACATTCAAAATGGTGCAGTTTTCCCGGCCGATCATATCCTTGGCGAAAGCCTGGGTGGGCAGCAATGTGCCAATGAAGTTCAGATTGAACACGAATTCCACGCCGCTCTGATCCAGGTCGAAGAAGCTCTTGGTGTCGGCTTCCAGGTCGCCGATCTCGAAATATTCCTTATCGGTGGTGGCGCGGGGATTGTTGCCGCCGGCGCCGTTGATGAGAATATCGCAGGGCCCCAGCTGTGCCAGCACGGCCTGGTGGCACTCTTCCATGGAAGCCTTGTCCAGCACGTTGCACTTGAAAGCCCTGGCGATGCCGCCGTCGGCTGCGATCTGGTCAGCCACAGCCTGGGCGGCGGCTTCGTTCAGGTCCAGCACAGCAACCTTGGCGCCGGCAGCGGCCAGAGCCTTGGCAAACATACCGCACAGGATGCCGCCTGCGCCGGTAACAACGGCCACCTTGCCGTCAATCGCGGGTTTGAAGGGAATGTTCATAGTTGGTTCCTCCTGTCAGTTTTCAAAACAGTATTGATAGATGCCTTTGGCCACACCGTCTTCATCGTTGGAAGCGGTAATGGCGTTGGCCATGTTTTTCACTTCGTCGCAGGCGTTTTCCATGGCGATGCCCAGCCCCGCGTCCCGGAGCATGGTCAAATCGTTGAGTCCGTCGCCAAAGGCCAGCGTCCGATCCCGGGGGATGCCCAGGTGCTCTGCCAGCGCCAGCAGCGCGGCGCCCTTGTGGGCATCTTTCTGGTTGATCTCCACATTGTCGATGACGGAGCTGGAAACGATGATGCCGTCGAAAATCCGGGGCAGACCCTCCATCAGCTCCAGGCGAAGCTGGGGCAAATTGGTGAAAAACTGGATCTTTTGCACATCCAGATCCCGGTTTCGAAGAAATTCCTTCAGTTCCGGCACATCCTGCCGCAGCTCATGGAGCATTTTCCGGTAATGGGGGCTGGATGCCATGGTGTCGATCCGCTCTTTCATGGCCTGGGTCATGAAGCCGGCGTTGGCCTGATAACAATCGTAAATCAGGGGAAATCCGTCCAGATATTCCATGATCTCCACCGCCTGAACCCGGGGCAACTCCGCCCTGTAAATGACCTGGCCGGTTTGCAGGTCGCAGGCTTCCGCGCCATTGATGGTGATGGCGTAGCGCAGGAAAGGAAGGGCGCGGATCGCCGCCGGCATACCGCCGAAGAAGCGGCCGGTGGTGGGAACGATGGCGTAGCCGGCATCTGCCGCCCTTTGCAGGGCGGCAAGATTACCGGGGGAAAGCTCTTTGTTGGAATTTAACAGGGTGCCGTCCAGATCCAGGGCGATGATACCGGTTACCTTATGCATTGTAGGTGCTGGCGGAGGTGTTGCCGCCGTGGCCGGTCCAGTCGGTGTGGAATACCTGACCTCTGGGGGTGTCGATGCGCTCGTAGGTGTGGGCGCCGAAGTAGTCGCGCTGAGCCTGCAGCAGGTTCGCGGGCAGACAGGCGCTGGTGTAGCCGTCGAAATAGCTCA
>JAZOBI010000139.1:0-3356 GCA_045595885.1 Faecousia sp.
AAGACCGCTTGGCCTCCGACTTCGCCGTTGCTGCCGGAGAGCACCTGGCTGATGGAATCGGCAAAGAAGCCGGAAAGATCCGCCATGCCGGCGTTGGCTGCTTCAATGTAACCCCGGCGGTTGCCTTCGGAGTAGTCCGCCAGCGCCACAGCCTTGGCGGAGATAAAGGGGTTGGCAATGGCGTACCACGCCAGCACGATGACCAGCACCGCAGCCACGGCGCTAAGCCAATAGATCTTTTTGCGGCGCTTGGGCTGGGCGGCATCGGTGATGTAGTCGTCCCGTATTTCGTGCATGGCATCGTTAAGCTTTTCGTTCATAGGAATTCCTCCTTTTGCAGGAATGCGTGCAGGCCCTCCCGCATACGGGAAAGCCGCAGGCTGATGGCGTGTTGGGTCAAAGCATAGTGCCGGGCGATTTGGGTTACGCTGTCGCCGTACCAGTAGCGCCGCAGGAAAATGCGACGGTTTTCCGTTGACAGGCCAGATAAGTACCGGTCAATGGCCCGGCCCAATTCCCGGGCGGAAACGGTGTCTTCCAGGCAGGGGCCGGGGATGCAGCCTTCCAGCTCTTCCAAAGAAAGATCGTAATTGCTTCGCCGCTTCTCGGCGGTGTTTTCCCGGTGCCGTTTCAGCGCCAGATTTTTGCCCACCCGGTAGACGAAGGGTGCCAGGGGGTCGGGGTTTTGGGGTGGGATGGTATTCCAAAGGGCAAGATAGGTATCGCTGACCACCTCCTCCGTGTCCCGGCGGTCAGACAAAATATTGGCGGCAAGCCGCCGCAGGGCGTTGCCAAAGCGTTGAGCAAGGGCGGCAATGGCCTGCTCTTTGCGGGCAAAAAGCAGGGCGATGATGCTGCGGTCCTCCATGAAAACACCTCCTTACCTATGAAATACCGTTTTTTGGGGAAATCTTTCTGCTATGATACCGCTATTTTTGACTATTTACAATGTCTGCGCCGCCAGTTTCCGGCTTACGGTGGGATAACGGGCCATATCCGTGTGGGGGATGAACTTTGCCGCCTGCATCCGCACCAAAAAGTCCGGCACGGAGGCGAATTGAACGCAGTACATATTGTTTGCCAGTTGCCGGGCTTCCTCCAACAGGTCATAGTCCAGCAGCAGGAGCCGGGCGCCTGCCAGGGAGGTATTGGTCAGCACGTTGTACTTTTCCCGGGGCAGATCCGGGAAAATGCCAATGGTAATGGCGCTTTCCAGATCGGAGTGAACGGGGAACGCGCCGGACAAATGCAGCTTGTCCAGGTCGGCAAAGCCAACGCCGGCGCTTTCCAGCAGGCACTCGACCATGGTGTAGGCGGCGGCCTTGGTGTCCAGATACTGATGAATGTCGGTTTGGGAGAAGTACAGGGGCTCTCCGGTGGCGGATTCGGCTCCGGTGGCGTAAACGGCTGCCCACTGGCCGCCGATTTTCCGCACTCTGTCGGAGGCTTCCGGATTCAGTTCGCCGGCAATATTGATCCAGCCCTGCAGTCGCATTTGAGCCAGCAGGTCGATGATGCCGCTGCCGCAGATGCCCACGGGCTTGCCGCCGTCGATGGTGGTGAAACGCAGCGCCGGGCCATCGATGACGATGTGGTCAATGGCTCCCGGGCCGGCTCGCATACCGAAGGGGCTGATATAGCCCTCCAGGGCGGGTCCCGCGGCGCCGGCGCCGGCCAGAATCCAATCCTTGTTACCCAGCACCAGCTCGCCGTTGGTTCCGATGTCAAAAAACAGGCTGGTTTCCTGGTTTTTGTGGAGCTGCAGCTGCAGCAGGCCGCTGACGATATCGCCGCCCACATAATTGGAAGCCGCAGGAATGATATACACAAGACCGGCAAAATCCATGCCCAACTCGCTGCCCCAGAAGAAACCCGGGTCGGACGCAACCGGCGCGTAGGGCGAGGCGAACACGGTCCAGGCGTCCAGCTTCAACAGGAAGTGGATCATGGTGGTGTTGCCGGAGAGGGTCATCACGGGCAGATTGGCGGCGTCGATGCCGGTGGCTTCTGTCAGCCGGCGAAGCAGCGCGTGGAAGGTTTGGGCGGTGGCTTTTTGCAGAGCATCCATATGGCTGGCGTCTTCCAGGGCGTAGGTGATGCGGGTGAGAATGTCGGTGCCGTAGGCGGTTTGGCCGTTAACGGCGCTTTCTTTGGCCATGACGGCGCCGGAATTCAGATCCACCAATTCCATGATGATGGTGGTGGAGCCGTAATCCACAGCCAGACCGTAGTGGTGAAGCCGGGTGTCGCCGGCTTCCACCCGGGTCATGACCCAATCCCGCTGCCGGCGGACCAGGGTTACGGTGATATCGAAGCCCGCGCTCCGGCACAGCGGATACAGTTGCCGCAAAGTGGCCAGCGGAATGGTCACATTGTCATAACCCAGGGTTTCCAACGCCAGCAGGATCCGCGTTTGGTCGCTGATGGGGGCTTCCTCTGTGGGCATTTTCAAACTGAGAAAAATCTTTTCGCTGAATGTTTTCATATCCATCCGCTCCTTCTTGCTGTTCTTGCTCATACTATACCACATATGTACAGCATTTTTATGTGACCCAGTCACAAAATTTTGGTATATTTTTCGCTTTGCGGGGAAAAATGGTTCCCAAAGGAGGCAGGCTATGAAAGTTCGGGATGTAATGACAAGAAATGTAATCCGCATTGGAGATCAGGAACCGGTGGCGGTGGCCGCCCGTACCCTGACACATTATAATATAGGCGCGCTGCCGGTCTGCGGCTATGATGGCCGCCTGTGTGGCATGGTGACGGATCGGGATCTGGTGACCCGCTGCATGGCCTCGGAACGGAACGCCGGGGAAGTCAAAGTGCGGGATGTGATGACGGGACGGGTGATTGCCGCCGGGCCGGACATGGAAGTGGCGGTGGCTGCCCACTTGATGGGCAGAGAGCAGGTGCGGCGTTTGCCGGTGGTGGAGAACGGAAAACTGTGCGGCATGGTATCTCTGGCGGATCTTGCCAACGCGGGGGACTATGCCATTGACGCGGCGGACGCGCTGGTAGATATCACGGCTAATATCTGCAAAAAATAATTGCAAAAAATGAAAAATAATTCTTGACAAGTGTAAAGAAGTATGATAGTATATGCAGGCTGTGCGATGAAGGGCAACCGGAGCGCAGCAAAGCACACAAAAATAAATTTGAAAATTTGTGAAAAACATCTTGACAAATGGAAGAAAGTGTGCTAGTATTTAAAGGTCGCTGCGGTGACGAGATGTACCTTGTAAATTGAATAACGCAAAGACGAACAAGATTAACACCTTGGACAATTAATGGATTGTTTAAGCGTTTTAGAACGAATAACAGCCAACGAAAATTCTTGAGTAATGAATGCTATGAGC
>JAZOBI010000140.1:0-9285 GCA_045595885.1 Faecousia sp.
CAGATGCCCATTATCGTAATCTCTGCTCGGAGTGAGGATGGGGACAAGGTTGCCGCGCTGGATGCGGGCGCTGACGATTATCTAACCAAGCCTTTTTCTGTTACGGAACTGCTGGCTCGTCTCCGGGTCGCGCAGCGCCGAATTACGATCGTT
The DNA here is from genome assembly GCA_045595885.1 of Faecousia sp. GTDB lineage: Bacteria > Bacillota > Clostridia > Oscillospirales > Oscillospiraceae > Faecousia. The sequence goes on from JAZOBI010000140.1 coordinate 154, forward strand.
GAAGGCAAGCCTGGCGACTCGGTATTCCACAACGGTAAATTGACGGTGGATTACGCTGCAGGCTGTGCTTCCCTAAATGGTGAGGAACTGAAGCTGACCCCCACGGAATACAAGCTGCTGTGCCTGCTTGCCAAGGATGCAGGTAAGGTGCTGACCCACACCTATCTGACCGACAAAATATGGGGCAGCTCCTGGGAGAGCGACATGGCATCCCTTCGGGTACATATGGCAACCTTGCGTAAGAAACTGGAAAAGAATTCTGACACTCAGTATATCCAGACCCATATCGGCATCGGTTACCGGATGCTGAAAGTTGAGTAAGTCAAACGGACGGGGCACAGAAATACATAGGCGAAGGGCTTTTAATTGTTCACTTCGTTTTGTTACCTACTGTCTGGCGGTAACGGATGATGCCGTGAGACAATATGATCTGAAATACTGTTTCAGCGCCTGGTTACTGGTTTGGTGACCGGGCGCTTACGTTTGACCCAGATTCTGACCCAGAACAGGAAATCTCGGTATGGACGGAGCAGCACCAAGGGGAAAATTCATCGTAAATACCCCGACTAAACAGCACCAAATGGACGCTTCAGCGCCGAAAAAACGCCCTGACCTATCCTTCTAAGCAGTAGGTCAGGGGTTCGAGTCCCTTCTGGCGTGCCAATTTTTGAGAGTTCTTGTGGGGCTCGAAAAATAAAATGCAACGCGGGTGAGCGTTGCCGCCGACGGCACGACGGAGGCGCTCCTTGATTGAGCGAGTCCCTTCTGGTGTGCCACTTCTTACTTCGGGCGGATTCAGCAAACTGAATATGGTGGATATAGCACAGTTGGTTAGCGCGTCAGATTGTGGCTCTGAAGGTCGTGGGTTCGAATCCCATTATCCACCCCAGAAATAAAAACCGAGGCTTTGCCTCGGCTTTTGTTTTTGGAATAGATACAGGATTCGAAGAGAGCGGCGCACCCGAAGGGTGGGCAAAAAGTGTCCGGTGGGCACTTTTTTAGCTCGGGAGAGAATCCAAAGAACTTGCCTGCGGCCCGTAAGGGGTGGAAGCAAGCTCACGCCCCGGAGAAAAAGCCGGCAGATTTCGCAATCTGCCGGCTTTTTGCAGGCGATTCGTCAATCGCACCTATGATAACCTTCTTATGTGGATCATGGGGCCGCAAAGGTCATTCGGACAGCAAGCTGCCAATTTCTCACAATTCCCATTCCGAGAGCCATTGGGAGAACCGGCGGTACAGCTGCTCCATCTGACTTTCCAGCTCCTGCGCGTTGTCCAGTTTGTATTGCTTTCTTCCGTCGCCGTAGGCGGTGCTGTATTCATCCACCTGGCTGTAGTTGCCGTTTTTCAGTTCCGCGCAGGCCTGTTCCGACAGGGCCTGGGCATCCCGGACTACCTGCACCAAATCGGTGAACGCGGTGGTGTCCACCTCCTCGATGGTGGCGATGATGTTTTCAAAATATCCTTCCTGGAGGCCGTAGTTGAACTGGGCGCCGTCGGTTTCCAGGAAGTACAGCGCGTCGTCGGGGTACAGATAATCGGAGCCGCCGCTGAACTGGGCGGTATATGTGGGCCAGTAGCAGAGGAAGTTGACATACTCAAACATATTGTAAACTTCCGCGATTACGTCCGTGGAGGCCAGCTGCTGCCAAAGCCGCAATTCCTCGCTCATATTGTCGGTGTCCAAAACGGTATAGGTGGCATCTTTGATGCGGTAGGCGTATTCGTAGCCGAATTCATCGGTATAGTCCCCAAATTCCAGGGTGCCGATGACCTGGATAGCCCGGTCAGTAAAGTCAAAGCCCTCCGCGCTCTTGGCGTAAACCGCCATGGTGTTGGAAAGCTGGGTGGTGTTGGGGATGCAGAAGGGGCAGCTCTGGTAGGGCAGATTCATCAAATACATGAAGGTTCCCGAAACCGGGGACAGGGTGGACATATAGCCGATGATGCTCACCTGCTTGCCATCCAGCTTTTTCATTTCCTCCACGCTCTGCGCCTGAGAAAAGCTGAGCATTTGCACGGAGTTATTTCCTTTTTTGCAGCCGGTCAGCAGAGGGCAAAGCAGGGCTGCCACCAGCACCAGACAAATCCATTTTTTCATTCGTTGATACCATCCTTTCGGGACATGGATAGGGTGCAGATCACAGTGGGCAACACGCTGATGAGAAACACTACTGCCATGATCATCAGCTCCTCGGGATAGATCCGGGCCCAATCCAGCACGATGCCCATGGACGCCACAAATTCGCCCATCAAAATCAGGCATAGCCTGGACACGGCCAGCGCCAGCAGGGTGGATACCAGGCCGATAAGACCGTTCTGGATGATGTAAAGCAGGTTGATCTTTTGCATACTCACGCCGATGAGCCGCATCAAAGAGATTTCCTTTCTGGAGTCATACATATTCAGCAGGGTGATGACGGAGATGATGAAAATATTCATGATCAGAATAATGGCACACAAAATATACACGATCTGGGCGCTCATATCCACATTTTCCATCACTTCCCGGATCACTTCCGCCGGGTTGATCACCAGCAGCGAGCCGATCTGGCTGTATTCGGTTTTGATCTGATTATAGTAATTGAAGCTCTTTGTCTTGAGCAGAATGGCGCAGACTTCGCCATGCTCCTCGTGTTCTTCGTGATCCTCATGATCTTCGTGGCTTTCTTCGCTGCCGTGGTCATGGGTGGCCCAAACGGTCTGCACCGCTGTGAAGATCACATTGTCATAGGCGGTTTTGGTTTCATCCAAAATGCCCACCACCGTCAAGGGTGTGCTTTCATGGGCGTGGCCGCCTTCGGACAAGCCGTGGGAGGTGACCAATTCGCTGCCAAGGCCCAGGCCGTATTTTTCCGCCACGGCAGCGCCGATCACAGCCTCAAATGTGGCATCAAACATCCGACCGTTGTCCAGATCTTTGCCTTCCAGGAAATCCGGTGTGGTGCCTACGATCTTGGCGCCGTTATAGGAGTCGCCCATGGTAAAGGGCACCACCTTGTTGATGCGCATATCTGCCTGGAGGGTTTCCACATATTCATAGGAGATGGTACCCAGAGGCGACTCGGTGAAGAACATGGTGTTCATGGCCAGCTGTGTGGAACTGCCGGAGGGTCCGATGATCATATCGTAGTAGCCGGTGGTGGTTTTGAAACCGTCATCCACCTGCTGACCCACATTGTATGCCAGAATGGCCACCGAGGCGGAAATAACGATGGACAAAATGATCATGACGATTTTGACCTTCTTGATGGCCATATTTTTCAAGGCAAAGTTAAGCATTCCGGTCACCTCCTGTCATTTCGTTCATGTCGATGATATGATCGAAATACTTACCAAGGCGGTCATCGTGGGTTACGGCGATCAGGGTTTTCCCCTGGGAAACTTCCAGCAGCTGCTGAATGACCGCTTCACCGATCTCAAAATTCAGATTGCCGGTGGGCTCGTCCGCCAGAATGATATCCGGCATTTTTACGATGGCCCGGGCGATGGCCACCCGCTGTTTTTCGCCGCCGGACAGGTGCTTGACCTTCTTGTTTTTCTTGTCCAACAGACCCAATTTAGCCAAAATATCCGCCGCGCCGCTGGTGTCAACCTGTTCCAGGCGGAGAATATCGATGTTGTCCAGAACGGTCATCTCCGGGATCAGCTTAAAATCCTGGAAGATGTAGCCGATTTTTTCGATGCGGAATTTGTCTTTTTCCTTCTGGGTTTTGGCGGTCATTTCCTGGCCGCCGATGGTGATTTGTCCCGACTCCGGGGAAAGAATGCCGGCGATCATATTCAGCAGCGTGGATTTGCCGCAGCCGGACGCGCCCAGCAACATATAGCTCTTGCCGTCTTCAAAATCCATGTCGGCATAGCGGATGGCGGTTTCGTTGGGAAACCGTTTGGATAAATCCCGAATAGAAATCATAAGTCCTCCTGAGTTTGAAAAAGGGCATAAAAATACCCCCGAATTTTGAAAAAATGGCCACGCAAACCGAGCCTGCTCAAAAAGCAGGCTATCGGATGGGGATTTTTCTTAATTCGAGAGCTTTACCTTCAGGAAAACCGGGGTCCAGCGCCGCGGGGAGAAAAGAGGGCGGCAGCCACGAATAGGGACGCGGGCAAGGCAGATCGCCAAGTGCACAGCTGCCAGCAGGACAGTCAGGGAAGCCAGCACTTCCCGCAGGGAGATGCACAGGCATACCGGACAGCCCTCGCCGGTGCAATCGTGATCCAAACTGTGGACAGGCGGCGCCTCCATCACGCAGGACAGCAGACACACTGCGGCCAGCAACCATACCATGACAATCAAAAAGTTGCGATTATGCTTCATCTGCCGGCCACTCCTTTCCAACAATGCTGTGCGGTATTATCTTAGCATACCCCCCAGTAAATGTCAAGTTGGCGCCGGAACGCCGGCAAAATCCCCCGGTACGGCACCGTACCGGGGGAAGCGCTTATGATTTGGAATCTTCTTTATAAATGGTGCGGGCCTGGATTCGTTCCCAGGCATAGCAAATATTGGAGTATGCCAAATCGCTGACTTTATTTACATGGTTGCTTTCGTACATGGCAATGGCAGCATCCATCCGCACAAGACGCATGGTCTCGTTATCCTTTTCCGGTGTCAGCACATACACGCCGGTGTAGTCGCAGCTGGTAATTCTGGTTTCGCCGGTGCGGCCGTCCCGGGTGATTTCCAGCTGCAGCAAAATGGAGTAATTGGTGCCGGATTTTTCCGCGTTACCCAACAAATCGCCCAGGGAGTAGGCCACCACGGTGCCGGCATCGGCATCATAGTCGATGGGCTGAACAAAGTGGGAATGGGTACCCACGATGGCGTCCACGCCTTCTTCCTGCATCAGGGTGATGATCGCCTTTTGGGTAGGACTGATGGTGTCATTGTACTCGCTGCCCCAATGTACCAGGGCGATGGTCAAATCCGGTTGCTGCGACTCAGCAGCTTGCAGCACGGTGCGAATGCCGTCCTCATCCACTTTTTGGTAAGTGGTGGCGTAGTCGGTATAGAGCAAATTTACGCAGCCTTCGCTGCCAACAGGCAGGCTCATGCCGTCCATGCCCTTGGTGAAGGCTACGATGGCTACCCGGATGCCGCCAATATTGACCAGAGTGAAGCCCTGAGCTTCTTCATACTCCCCGCTGGCGGGGAACACACCCACCGGCCGCATTCCGGCGGCGTAAACACTTTGGGCAGTGGAGGAAAGGCCGCTTAAACCGTTGGCGATGGTGTAGGAGTTGGCAAGCTGGATAAAGTCCACACCGGCGGAAGCCAAGGCGTCTGCCAGCGCTTGCGGTGCGGAGGCGGAACCGCTGCCGTAGGGCGCGCCGCAGAGGTTGCCTTCCAGATTCAAAAAGGCGGCATGGGCATCGGCCAGAATAGGCGCCACATCCATCAAAAGGGCGGTGTAGTCATAGCTTCCGTTGGTTTCACCGGCGGACACCACCTTGTCGGTGACGGTCAGATCGCCGCCGAATACCAATTGAATCACGGTGTCCGGGCCTATGGGCTCCGCCGATTGACTGGGCGCGGTGGTGGAGGGCTCTGTGGAGCCGGTCGTGCCGCCGGAAGGGGAATCATCGGGCCGGGCGCCCCGGATCAAAACCACCGCCAACACCAGGCAGCATACTGCCACCATGGCGCACAGCATAATCAGGCGCAGCGTTTTGGTTCGTCTGCGTCGCATTTGATGCCAGATATGCGCCGAATCCCGCTGCTGGGGACGGCGGTTTGTTTCATCGAATTCATTGGCCATGGGGGATCCTCCCGGAAATTGCATAGTACCCATTATTATACACCATTATTTACCGCCGCACAAGCCCCAATCCCTCCGGTTTATTCTGTATCGTGGGCTTGGGTATTCCACTGCGCATCGGTGCAGGTGAAGGTGTAGTAGCGGACACCGCCGAAACCCACCAGGGGAAGGGGGTTATTGACGGCGTAATTGCCTTTTTCCGACAGCAGCCATACGCTGCCCCGGCTGTACAGGGGCGTGACGGCATACTGGCTCAGATAGGCAAATTCCAGCTCCGCAAAGAGGGCCGCCCGGCTTTGGGCATCGTAATCGTGGAATGCGGACAGCGTGGTACCGCCGTCGGAAACCGGCGCGGCACCGGCATCGCCGGCACACCATAGAGCCCATTGCAGCAGGGAGGCGGAGAAAACTTCCCCGTTGATCTCGGTTTCCACCATCAAGGCAGCAGGGTCGAAGCCGTATTCCATGCGGCTGTCGCTGCAGTAGCAGGCATAGAGGATGCTGTAAGGATCAAAGGAATTACCGCCCCAGGTGGAGAAAATGATGTCCGTCTGCCCCTGCGCCATGGCGGCGTAGCAATTTTCGTCCACCGTAAGCTGTAATGTGATCTTGCCGGCAAAGCCGGTGTCCTCCGTAATGAGGGAAAGGGCCTGGGACAGCAGGCTGTGGATTTCCGTATAGGTTTCATCCTCCCGGTAAACGGAAAGCTGCAGCGTAATGGGGGAAACACCGTCATAGGAACCGTCGGCTACACATTGATCGAAAGCCTGACGCATCAGCTCCCGGGCGGTTTCCGGGTCATAGCCGGTGACCGCGTCGCCATACAGGGCGTTCAGCACATGAACCGCGCTGTCGGTATACCGGTAGATCAGGAAGCTGGCAACATCGCCGCAATAGGCTTCGTTGATCAAACCCAGACCGGTCATGCCGGGAGCGGTGTACTGGGTGGAAAAACTGCCGCGGTCAAGGGCAAGGGAAATGGCCTTGCGGAAAAGGGGGTTGGCCAGCACCTGATTTCCCCGGGCTGCCAAAGCATCGGGGTCGGTGTTGAAGGTCAGCTTGGTGGTGTAGGTTTCCGGATTCTGGCGCAGCAGACCGCTGTCCAGATACTGGGCGAAATCAGAACCGCGCAGGGTGATCTGATCCAGCTGCCCGGCTTCGTAAGCGGCCAGAATATCGGCGTAGCTGCTGAGGATGGGGCAGGAAATGTGGTCGGCCTGGTATTGACCCAGATGCAGACCGTCCATATAGCCATACCAGGTGAAATTCCGGCTGAAATAGAGGGTTTCGCCGGGCTTATAGGAGGAAAGCACATAAGGACCGTAGGAAACGGAGGTTTTCAGGGAGGTGCCATAGGTGGAGGTGACGGTCACCGCCGCCTCAGAATCTTCCGCCAGCAGGTTGCCGTCGGCGTCGTAATACTGTTTGCAGGTTTCCCACAGGGATTGGCAAACCAGATAGGAATTTTGCAGATAGTAGGGTACATAAAATTCCGGCTGCGGTACCGGCTGATCGGTGATCAGCACAATTTCAAATTGGCCGGTTTTGAGGATGCCCACATCCTCCCAACTGCCGGCGCCGGCATGGTACTCCGCGGCGCCCGCGATGGCGAAATCGCCCTGGGTCACTTCGCTGGCCCGGAAATTGTTCATGCGGCTGTCCAGCAGCTGCTGATAGGAGTAGAGGTAGGTGTCGGCATCGATGGCAACGCCGTTACTGAAATAGGCCTGGGGATTCAGAGCGATGCGCCAGGCCTTGGCGGTTTCGCCTTCCGTGATTCCGAACTGACCCACATATTCCGCGGTCACATCTTCCGGCATGGAGGCAGCCATCTCGGTTACAATGGTCCAGCCGGTCAAATCCCCGTTGAGGGTGAAGCTGTACAGTCCCATGGTGATGTAATCCAAAATATAGGCATCCTCCGCGGTTTTCCAGTTCATGGGTGACCAGTTCAGATTGTCGCCGGAGGGAAGATACTGCCGCAGTGTATAAACATGGGGCGCGGTGTAGTCGCTGCCGGGTGTGCCCTTGTAGGGGTTATTGTAGCTGACCTCCGGCGCGTCGTCCTGGGACAGGGAAACCTCCAAACTGCCGCAGACAACCCGGTTTTCGGCATAATTTGCCTGGTAATGGGGATCCGCCACCGGCGTGGGCTGGGTGGTTGGTTGCGTGGAAGGTTCTGTGGGGGAGGCAGAGGGCGTGGTGACGGAAGAGGGGACGGAAGTGGGCTGCAAATAATGACAACCGGCCAGAACCGGCAATAAGGCCAACAAGCCCAGCAGGGCAATCACACGTTTCATATCCGGATTCCTCCTTTCGCGACAGGTAGCAATGGTGCATGATTCCCTATTCTACTAGAATTTCTCCCAAAATGCAAGGGTGGCGGTAGAAAGGAAAACCAGAAAAATTTCCACGGGTCTGTGTTTTCGTGGTTTTTCCCTGTGGTATCCCAAGTAGAATGGATGCAACCACAAACATAAGGGAGGAATGGGTAATGCAATGCCAAAAATTGAAAACTTATATGGAAACGGGACGGGTGGTGTTTTTACCGGCCAGGGCCATTCGGCCCAATCCGGCACAGCCCAGGAAGATTTTTCGGGAGGAAGCTCTGGGGGAATTGGCGGAAAGTATTCGCCAGCATGGGATTTTGCAGCCCCTGTCCGTGCGCCGGGTAGGAGCAGGCTATGAGCTGATCGCCGGGGAACGGCGGCTGCGGGCAGCGGAAATGGCGGGATTGACGGAAATTCCCTGCATCGTCATGACCATGGATGACCGGGAGTCCGGCATGGCGGCCATGGTGGAAAATCTGCAGCGGCAGGATCTGGATTTTGTGGAGGAAGCCCGGGGTATTTCCAGCCTGATGGAAAAGTGGAGCCTGAGCCAGGAGCAGATTGCCAAGATCATGGGCAAGAGCCAGAGCGCCGTGGCCAACAAATTGCGGATCCTGCGCCATTCCCAGCCGGTTTTGGAGGCTCTGCGGGCGGCTAATTTGACGGAGCGCCATGCCCGGGCTCTGCTGAAACTCACCACCGAACCCCAAAAGCTGGCGGTAATCAACACGGTGCGGCAGCTGGATATGAGTGTGGCCCGGACGGAGCAGTACATAGATTCCCTTCTGGAGCAGCCGGAGAAGAAGGAGCGGATTCCCAATGTGGGCGCTTTTATCAATCATTTGACCCGGTCTTTGTCGAAAATCCAGATGTCCGGTGTGGCGGCGGTTTCCGAACGGAAGGAAACGGATGAGAAGATCATCCTCACCCTCACATTCCCCAAATGATGACCAGGAAAATTTACAAACAGGCTATCCTTTTCTTGATTTCTGTGGTATAATGGGTAAAATTGGTTTGGTATGACCTTTTTTAATCCAAACA